>JAZGFQ010000072.1:0-7060 GCA_036479635.1 Arenicellales bacterium | reverse complement strand
CGGGTATAGCGACATCCTCTTCGGAACGCCACAAACCAGCTTCGATAAAACGACGGGCTTGATGTGGCAAAGAACAGGTAGTGTTTCAAGGATGGATTGGGATACAGCCCATCAGTATTGTGCAGATTTAGTCATTACCTATACCACCTTTTTTGGTTCTGACAACTTGACTGATTGGCGCCTGCCGAGTGTGGTTGAACTACAGACTATTGTAGATCTGGGCGAAAGTAATCCCGCGATTAATGAAGCGACTTTTCCTGACGCTAAATCGGTCAATTACTGGTCGTCGTCCAGCTACGCAAATGATGGTTTGCGTGCGTGGTATGTCGGTTTTAAGTATGGCAGTGTCTCTACCGTTGATAAAACGAATAGCTGGCATGTTCGCTGTGTCCGCTGAGGGCAATTGAATTGAAATTTGTTTGTTCAAACTTTGTGAGACTGAAGGCTTGAACCTTATAGTTATGCATCAAGAATGCCGATTTAACGCCGCAGAGTTGATGGCGTTTGTTCAAATATTCGTTTCTGCACCTGTACAGGAACATCTACAAACGATGAGAATTTAATGATGATAAATAAAATAATAGTGAATGCGCTTGTTAGTATTGCTTTTGTCACTGTCGGTCATCAAGCTTATGGCGCCTCTCTGTTAGATAACGGTGATGGCACGGTGCGAGATTTTGATACGGGCTTAGTTTGGCAACAACGCGATGTTGATAACGCTCAGCTTAATTGGGCGGATGCCCACGCCTATTGCAACGATCTGACGCTAGCAGGTAATAGCCATTGGCGCTTGCCTAAGCGTAAAGAGTTGGTTTCAATTATCGATTATCGTGTTGATATGCCTGCGATTGATGATAATAAATTCCCAGCGACAAATTCGGACAGCTATTGGTCGGCGTCCAGTGATGTAAGGCGCGATACCTATGCGTGGCATGCCAATTTTAATGGTGGTCATGTCAATTCCGCGAATAAGATAAATGCGCATTATGTGCGCTGTGTGCGCTGATGAGGGTAAGTTGGAATCTTACTGTTGAACTTTTTTATATGAATGCCTTTAAATTTGTGATTTAAAAAAAGCGATGAACATCCATTTTACCCAACCACACAGCTTCACCGTCTCAGATTTTGATAACGATGATTTTAATATCACGGGCGATAAGCCGGTGTATCAACTCACCGCACTCGCCACCTTTGTTTTATCCTTAGCGCGTTGCACCTTTGCGGTGTTATGGGTTTACGGAGATCGCTCCGATGCTGACCCAGATACAATCGAAATGACGATGAACTGGTCATTTGACCACGACCCAACGCGTTTCAAGCAAATTGAAATGAATATTTTCTGGCCAGCCTTGCCTGAGAAAAAGCTAAAAGTCGCGCAGAAGATGTCTGAGCAATGCACGATTCATCACACCATCCATGATTGTGTGGATATCGTGGCGAAGGTGCGCATTAACTAAGCGTGTAAAGCATGCTTAAGAAAAGTAATGGCTGGTTAAGCGTATACTAGAAATAAATTTCACTAAGAAATACCAGCGTTATTTCTAGTAGGGAAATGAATGAGAGTGATACTAAATAACAAGGTTTTGAGGGGAATGAAATGAACAAAATTAATTTATGTGCCGCAGTAACGATTGCTGTTAGTTTGTCAGGCTGTGGTGGGTCAGATGCTTTAACAGGCTTTGGGAATAGCAATGAGACTGGGTGTGTACATATCAAGCAACAAGCAGTTGGCTATGATTTCACTAATACCTGTAATTATAAAATCAGGGTTGGGGTGCAAGATAATGGCGGGACGGATATTTTTAAACTAGGTAAAAAACAAATTAAACATAAACCTTATCCACATAGGCCTGTCGTGATATATGCAGCGTGCAAAAGCCCATATAAGCCTAAATTTTCAAAGCGAAATGGCTCTGAGTTTAAGTGTGTCTAAATGCTGTGTCATTCTCAATGGTTGTTCGTGTTTGGGCATTTCATAATGCCCAAGTTGCTGAGATTCCAACCGCTTTAAACCCACGGGATGCCCAGCTTGTCCATTTCGGTGTGCGTTTGCCGAATAAACGCCAGCTGTCTAATGCGGCAGGAATGGCGAGCGAGAGTAAGACTTTATCTAAAGATAGCCCGCTGGCTTGCGCAACGCCTAGGGCATCGCCATCTTCGTGGTTTTTTAAAACGCTTAAGTACGCGACGGTAATACCGATATGGCCTAACACTAGCCCTGTATTCCACGCTTGTTTGTTTGCGCTTAGGTCAGGTTGATTGAGCTGAGAGAAAGCGTATTCAGAGAGTAACCACTGGCTTTGATAACCTGCGGAAGATAAGCGCAAGTTTTGCCGATTCGTTTGATCGGTATGGCGATATTCAATGGTGATACCATCAAAGTAAGCATCGGCCCCTTCATGCTCAGCCACTATAAAATGACCTAACTCATGGGCAGCTATGGTAGTGAGTATGCCGCCTAAAGTTGCGCCCCAATGTGTTTTTAAGGTGTCGAGGGAGACGGTTTGTGCTTGTGTGGTTTGGCCGATAAAAAGGCCAAAGAATAAGCAGGCTACTTTCGAAGCAGAAACTAAGCGCGTGCGGTTACGGCACACGTTTGGAGATCAATAACTCGATTTGCCCGCTATGCGTGTTTTGCGTGGCAAACAATTCGCTTTCTAAATCACCTGATTGCGATATCGCTTGGCCACTTTTTGAAATTTTAGCACCTACCACAATATTTTTAAAACTAGAGAGCTTCATTTGTGGCAGCATGGCCATAGAATCATCTAAAGTGATGGTGATGGGCAAGGTGTTGACCGCCAAGCGCGCTGCTGCTAGAGGCATTGGTGGGCCCGTTTGGGCGCGCGCAAAGATGAACACAGTTTCATCGCCTGTGAGTTCTTCTAAGAACTCAGGCGAGAGGATGACTTGAACGTTGAGTTTGGGTGCATCTATGTTCGCCGCTGTGGGCGCATCTGCCTGAGCCGTAAAAGACTGTTGAATATCGTTCGCACGTTCGCCCAACACTTCTTTGACGGTGTTAATCATATTTTGTACTTCAGAACTTGATTCAGGATCAGACGCGACTAAAGGTTTAAGTTGTAACCAATGCTTAAGCGCTTTTTCAGGCTGATTTAAATCACGCTGTGCCATGCCCGCTAACCATAAGGCTTTAATGTGGTCAGGTTTCAGTGCCAAGGCTTTATCTAAAGTATCAGCGATTCCTTGGGTGAAGGTTTGGCCGTTCGCCATCGCGCTGGCATCGGCGTAATCGGTGAATAAATCAGCGTTGGGTTCAGCCAGTTCGATGAGCTGGGCGTAGCGCCGCTGTGCTTCTGTATAACGCCCCATACGAGAATAAGACGAAGCCAGTAAAAATAAGCCGCGTTGATCGCTTGGGTCGGCGTTTACTTTCTCTTCAAGTTGCGCTAATAAATCTTCTATCGGTGGCGCTTTATCAGCAGAGGGTGCGCCTGCTTCAGCTTGCATGGCTAACTCAGGTGAATGGCCCACATAATTTGTAGTGTAACGATAAGTGCTAAACGTTAGTAAGGGCAGCAAAGCTAAGATGACCCAGCGCAACCCTTTTGGCGGTGCGCGGAACTGATCTTTGAGCTCTTGTGAGGTGGCCAATTCATCTGCCAACGCCATTTCAAGGTCATGTTTGGTTTGATCTCGCTGTTCTAGGCTCATTTCCCCTGCCTCAAAAGCAGAGTCTATTTCTGTGGCACGTTCTTGAGCGATGGCAATATTGCGCTGTTGTACGCTTTCCATCGTCAACGCAGTTTGGCCTTGTAAGCTCCGCCAGACCATAAACATGGTGAATAGGCAGATGACGGCGGCGATTATCCAAAATAACATCATATTAAAGATCTTTTAGGTGTTGTTTAGCAGTATTAAGTTCGTCTGTTGACGGTGTATCTGTGGTCTGTTTTTTTCGACGAGAAAAACGAATCAAACCGATCAATGCTAAGAGCAAAAATACAAAAGGGCCGATCCATAGCAGATAGGTTGTGCTTTTAACGGGTGGGCGGTACAGCACGAAATCACCGTAGCGCGTGATCATAAACTCAGTGATCTGATCTTGGGTTTTACCCGCTTTGACCATCTCATAGGTTTTCTTGCGTAAATCTTTGGCTAAATCGGCGTTGGAATCTGCTAGATTTTGGTTTTGGCACACTAAGCAACGCAGTTCTTTGATGAGCTGCCCATAAATGGCTTCTTGCGCGGGCGTATCGAATTCATGTTCTTCAATGCTGCCTGCTAAGAGGCTCAACGGGAGAAGCATCAACGCGATGCAGCATTGTTTGAGTGCTAAGCTGAGATTATATTTAGGTGTGAGCCTTTTCATGATTCAGCCTGTAAGGTGTGAATTAACGGCAGTAATTCTTCTTCAATGCTTTGTGCGGTAAAAGGGCCGATTTGCTTGTAACGAATCTGCCCGTGTTTATCAATTAAAAAACTCTCAGGTACGCCATATACGCCGTAATCTATGCCAACGTCGCCCGGAAAATCATAGGCGATGGTGGTGTAAGGGTTGCCAAATACTTTGAGCCATTGCTTGGCTTTATCGCGTTCGTCTTTATAATTTAAGCCCACAATCTCGATTAAGTTTTGCTCAGCAAGCGCATTAATCAAAGGGTGCTCAACGCGGCACGCCGCGCACCATGATGCCCACACGTTCATCAACCAAACCTTGCCCAGCATTTTTTCAGTGCTGATAGTTTCATTTTCAGCGAATAAAGTGGGCACGCTAAATATTGGCGCGGCTTTATTGATTAACGGTGAGGGGATTATTTTTGGGTCTAGCTTTAGTCCAGCGGCCAGAAACCCCACCAAAACAATAAAACCAAGCAAAGGCAGTAAGAATTTATTCATGTTAAACCACGGCTGTTTTTGAGTCAGCAGTGCTGGCGTTTGCTAATGTGCTCTGATGCTTTTTAGCATCTTTTACCGCCAGCTTTCGATAGCGTGGATCAAGCGCGGCTAATACGCCGCCAAAGCCCATGATTAAACAGCCCAGCCATATCCAGCGAATTAAAGGCTTATGGTAAATACGCACAGCCCATGCGCCGTCTGTGCCAATCGGCTCTCCTAGAGCAACGTATAAATCACGCATCAAGCCTGCATCAATAGAAGCTTCGGTCATCGGCATACCGCTTTGGTAGCTGCGTTTTTGCGGGTCAAGCTGTGCGACTAGTTTGCCGTTTTTATGCACTGAAATATCACCTTCTTGCGCAACATAGTTCGGGCCTTGCGCTTGTTTGACACCGTTAAACGTAAAGGTGTAACCAGAGACTTCAAACGATTCGCCTGCATTCATGCGGATGTCTTTTTCGATGCTGTACGCCGAGGTGAGCGTGACACCAATGACGAACACGCCGAGGCCAAGGTGCGCGAAGACCATGCCATAAAACCCTTTTGGTGCGCTTGAAACTGCTTTGAAGCCAGTGCTTTGTTTAAGTCGATCATAGATAAGGCTTAAGCTTGAGAGAATGACCCACGCCCCCAACGCAATGCCGAGCGCAGCATTGACGGAGTAATGATCAAGTAAAGTAGGCGCGGCAAAGCCAATCGTTAAACTCAGTATAAAGGGAATCAATAATTTAGGCGCGATTCTAGCAATGCTGTCTTTTTTCCAGCGCGCATAAGCACCGATGCCCATGAACAAGGCGATGGGGATAGTGAGCGGCACAAACACGTTATCAAAATACGGTGGGCCGACGGATATTTTCCCATAGCCTAAAGAATCTAAAATTAAAGGATATAAAGTGCCAAGCAAAACACTGCATGCGGCGACCATAAACAGCACATTATTTAGTAATAAGCCCGTTTCGCGCGAGACCGCTTCAAAATGGACATGGCTGCGGATTTGCGGGGCGCGCCATGCGTAGAGCAATAAAGAGCCGCCAATGACCACCACTAAAAAGATCAAAATAAACAAGCCACGACCAGGGTCTGCCGCGAAAGAGTGGACGGAAGTCAACACGCCTGAGCGCACTAAGAAGGTGCCGAGCAAAGATAAAGAGAAGGCAAAAACCGCGAGTAGCACCGTCCAAGCTTTGAACACGCCCCGTTTTTCGGTAGCAGCGAGTGAATGCATTAACGCTGTGCCGACCAACCAAGGCATAAAAGATGCGTTTTCAACCGGATCCCAGAACCACCAACCGCCCCAACCAAGTTCGTAATATGCCCACCAAGATCCTAAAGCAATGCCGATGGTGAGGAATGCCCATGCAATGTTCGTCCACGGGCGCGACCATCTCGCCCAACTAGCATCTAAGCGCCCGCCGATCATGGCGGCAATGGCGAAAGCAAAAGCGACGCTAAAGCCGACATAGCCCATGTAAAGCATGGGCGGGTGAATAGCTAAGCCGAAATCTTGTAATAAGGGGTTTAAGTCTTGGCCTTCAAAAGGCGCAGGAAACAAGCGTTCAAAAGGGTTGGAGGTGAACAGCATGAACATCAAAAAGCCCGCGCTGATCATCGCCATCACCGCCAACACTTGCGCTTGGATTTGCTTGGGCATGGATTTGCTAAACAAGGCCACGGCCAGCGTCCATAAATTCAACAATAAGGCCCAGAGCAATAAAGAGCCTTCGTGTGAGCCCCAAACCCCTGAGACTTTAAATAATAAAGGTAGTTTTGAATTGGAATGTTGCGCGGCCAACTTAACGGAATAATCGTTGGTGACGAAGGCGTAGGTCAAACAAGCAAAGGCTAAGGCGACTAACCAAAACTGCGTAATGGCGGCAGGGCGCGCTAAAGATATCCAGCTGGCATAGCCTTGCTTGATGCCGATGGTCGGCAAGATAGCTTTCATTAAAGCGACGATGAGCGCTAATGAGAGGGCAAAGTGGCCTATTTCTGGGATCATGGTTTTAGTGGCTATTTAGAGTGGTGTGTCAAGATGAGTCTTCGACCTTGGCGAAGTGTCTCCCTTGAGTATCGCCCGTGGATTGCCGCGCTAACGCTTGCAATGACAGTGGGATGGGGTTTAACATCACTGAGCTTGCTCAGATTGAGCTTTCTTAGCATTGGCCTGCTCAATCGCTTCGATTGCCTCAGGCGGCATATA
>JAZGFQ010000071.1:0-14513 GCA_036479635.1 Arenicellales bacterium | reverse complement strand
GTCGCTAGCTAGTGTAGCCATCTCAATGGTACGCACTTTACCCGAGTGGATTGACTATATCCAAACCCTGCACGCGCGTACCATTGATCTAGGCTTGGCGCGTGTGGAGGCCGTTTGGCAACGGATTAAGCCTGAAAACCTGCCGACTGTCATCACCATTGCAGGCACGAATGGCAAGGGTAGTAGTGTGTCGATGTTGGAATCAGTGTATCAAAAAGCGGGTTATCAAACGGGTACTTATACCTCGCCGCATTTAGTTCATTTCAATGAGCGCGTTCGCATTAATAATATCTCGGTGGATGATGCAACGCTATTAGCTGCCTTTGAGCGCATTGAAGCTGTGCGCGGTGAGATTGCTTTAACCTTCTTTGAATTTGGCACCTTATTGGCTTTAGATATTTTCAGCCAAGCAAATCTAGATGTGTGGATTCTAGAAGTAGGCTTAGGGGGGCGTTTGGATGCTACCAATGTGGTTGAAAATGATCTGGCTTTAATCACTGCGATTGGCATTGACCACATCGCTTGGTTAGGTAACGATAAAGAAAGTATTGGTCACGAGAAAGCAGGCATCATTAAACGTAATGGTAAAGTCGTGATCGCTGACCCTAACGCGCCCAGTAGTATTACTAAATTTGCACGGCAACAAGGGGCGCAAATGTGGGCGGCAGGTATTGATTACAAGGTTGAGATGGATGAAAGTAATCAGGCTCGTTTTAAAGTGATTGAATCAACCCTATCTTTTAATCAATTTAAGATAAGGTCTGAATTAGCCCACATTAAAAATAATACGGCCGGCGTGGTGGCGGTCATTTCAGCGTTGAGTATGTTGCTACCTGTGAATAAAGCTCAGCTAGTTGAAGGTTTAGCGCAGCAGTCTCTAGCAGGGCGTTTGCAGTGGATAGTGGGCCAGCCAAATTTATTGCTGGATGTCTCACATAATGAAGACTCAGTTCTGGCTATGATTGCTTATTTAGATGGGTTACGGGAAAAAGGTGAAATTAAAGGGCGAGTCATTGCAATTTTTGCGGCGCTGCAAGATAAGCAATACCACCAAGCCTTTACTGAGTTAAAACAACGTGTGGATTCATGGCACTTAGCAAGCTTAGACGGCGAGCGCGGGCAAAGCGCACACAGTTTGGCTGAAGCCTTGTTTGTAGAGGGCTTGCCCGATGATGATAAGCTCAGCTTGCACTCAACACCTAAAGGCGCTTATGATAAAGCGATGTCAGAGGCAAAAGAAGATGATCTGATCGTAATTTTCGGCTCGTTTCATCTGGTCGGTGCTATAATGCCCCTTGTTAATTCATAAGCTCAAAAAAATCGCTTTGTCTGATTCCCTCACCCCCGCACAGCTTAAAAATCGCTTACTTGGCGCTGCCTTATTGGTGATTCTTGCGGTGTTACTCATTCCGCTTATTTTAGGCGAGCCGAAGCAAAGCACTGAAACAGCCCCTGCGCCTGATAACGGTGCATTTCAATCTAAGATTCAACCATTGAATTCAGAGCTTAATGTTAGAAACGCTCAGCCTGATTCTGATCAAAACACTCAAACGGGCTTGGTGCTGAAAACCATTGATACAGTGCAAAGCAAACCCGTGTCGCGTGCAATTGCGCCTGTTTCCGAAGTTAATGTTACTAAGGCTAAACCCACTGAGTCTCAAGTTGTAAAGAAGCCCGTTAAGGCAAGCCCTAAAAAAGTAGTGCAACCTAAGCCTACAAAAACAGTAAAGAAAACCCCAGCGCCTGCTGTGAAGTCAGCTATAGAACCCGGTTGGGTGGTCCAAGCGGGCGTCTTTTCCAAGGCTGAAAATGCAAACTCGGTTGCTAAGGTTTTACGTAACAATGGGTTTACCCCTCATTCTGGTAAAACTAAAACGAGCTTAGGCCAGGCCACGCGCGTGTGGGTAGGGCCTTATGCTAGTAAAGCGGAGGCTCAGAAAGCCTCTCGAAAACTTGAGAAATCAACGGGCAACGGTGGTTTCGTGAAAGCCTTTCCGTTTTAAGCCTTAAAGCATTATTTTAATTAATTAAACTGAACAAAAAACTGAGGAATAGAAATGAATTTAGCGTGGATTGATATTGCGGTGATCGCCTTTTTTGCGATCTCTATTTTAATTGGTATTTACCGTGGTTTCGTTAAGGAAATTTTATCACTGGGCTCGTGGGTATTAGCGGCTTTATTAGCCTTTAAATTTGGTGAGCAAGCAGCGGTTTATGTGAAACCTTATATTACACAAGCCCCCTTAGATTTGGCGGTTGCTTATGTGGGGGTATTTTTAATTTCCTTGGTTGCTTTTTCTATTATTAGCCACATTATAGGCCAAATTTTCTCTGCCTCTGGTATGTCAGGCATTGATCGTTCACTGGGCAGTGTTTTCGGTGCATTACGCGCCGCAGCGGTGATCTCGATTTTGATCTTAGTGGCACGTTTTATGGCTTTAGATCAACAGCAATGGTGGCTAGATTCTGAATTCTTAGTGTATTTTGAGCCGATTGTCGAATGGATTAAAACGTACTTACCTGAAGATATTCTCAAGAAAATTGAGGCTTAATGCTTTCTTGTTACTTGTGAAAACCCCTTAAATACAGCAACGCTAATATCATGTGTGGAATTGTCGGTTTACTCGATACTCAGCCCGTTAATCAGTCTATTTACGATGCTTTAACCGTTATCCAGCACCGTGGCCAAGATGCAGCCGGGATGATGACCTCCAGCGGGAATAAGGTCTATCTGCGTAAGGATAACGGCCTAGTACGTGATGTTTTTCACACGCGCCACATGATGCAACTTAAGGGCAATATGGGCATTGGGCATGTGCGTTACCCTACCGCGGGCAGTGATTCGCGCGCCGAAGCTCAGCCGTTTTATGTGAACTCACCGTTTGGTATCGCGGTGGCGCATAATGGTAATACGGTCAATGCGGATCAATTACGTGATGAGTTATTCAAGCAAGATTTACGCCATTTAAACACTGAATCTGATTCTGAAATCATTCTCAATATTTTCGCCCATGAGTTACGCGAATCTTTAGCGCATAAAAGCTTATCGGCTTCGCCTAAAAACGTGTTTGAAGCGGTCTCTGGTGTGTTTAAACGTTGCAGTGGCGGTTATGCAATTGTTGCGATGATTGTCGATAACGGCATTTTAGCCTTCCGTGACCCGCATGGTATTCGACCGTTAGCTTATGGCGTGAAAGCCTCTGACTCAGGCACAGGGCAGGCGCATATGTTTTCATCTGAAAGCATTGCTTTTGATGTTTTAAATTTTGATTTGATCGGTGATGTAAAACCCGGTGAAGCAGTTTACGTCGAAACCGATGGTACGGTGCACCGCAAAATTTGTGCAGAAAAAACCTACGCGAACCCCTGTATTTTTGAATACGTTTATTTAGCGCGTCCAGATTCCATCATCGATGGCATTGAGGTGTATCAAACACGCTTACGCATGGGCGATAAGCTCGGCGCAAAGTTGCTTAAAGTCTGGCCTGATCACGATATTGATGTGGTGATTCCTGTGCCTGATACCTCACGCCCAGCCGCGCAGCAACTGGCTAAACATTTGAAGGTTGAATACCGAGAAGGGTTTATCAAGAACCGTTATATTGGTCGAACTTTTATTATGCCCGGCCAGCAAGAGCGCCAAAAATCGGTACGCCAGAAACTAAACGCCATGCCCAGTGAGTTTGAAGGCAAGAACGTGTTGTTGGTGGATGATTCCATCGTGCGCGGCACAACCTCACGAAAGATCATTGAGCTGGCGCGTGAAGCAGGCGCGAAAAAGGTTTATTTCGCCTCTGCAGCCCCGCCAGTACGCCACCCGAATGTTTACGGAATTGATATGCCCACTTCAAAGGAGTTCGTGGCTTTTGATAAAAGCATTCAAGAAATTGGTGAAGAAATCGGCGCTGATTGGATTCTATTCCAAGACATCGATGATTTAATTGATGCGGTGAGTCATGGGCAAGATAACATCACTCAATTTGATGATTCATGCTTTACGGGCGAATACATTACGCATGATGTTAGCCAGAATTATCTGAAATTTATCGAAGCTCAGCGCTCAGACCAAGCCAAAATAGATAAAAATGACTTTGATTTAGATTTATCTGAAGTCTGTGATGTTCAGGAGAAGCAGGCTTAAGAATACTGTCTCAAATTTTTCCAAGGTTTCCCAAGACTGAAGGCTTGTCATGAAGCATGACAGGCCAAAAGCATCACTTTTTAAGGTAATACTTGCCTTGATTGCCATAAACAACACTGCGGTCATCCAACCATTCGCCTAATACATAACGCCGCGCCGTTCGGCCGCTTAGTTCAATGCTATGCACATAAGGCCGATGTGTGTGTCCATGGATAAGAATATCAATATTATTGTCTTCTAAAACGCGTTTTACTTCGTCTTTATTCACGTCCATGATGTCTTTAGGTTTGCCACTCTTGGTTTCTTCGCTGAGTGCGCGTAATTGCTCGGCAATTTCTTTACGCTCTTCTATGCTCTTGGATAAAATATCAGCCTGCCAAGCTGGGTCAGTAAACGTGGCGCGCGCTTGCATATAATCGGTATCATCGATGCAAACGCGGTCGCCGTGAGCAATCATGATTCTTTGATCATCTATTTCAAGTATGGTCATGTCGTCTAGTAATTGTACACCCGTGCGCTCAGCGAAATCTGTTCCGACTAAGAAATCACGGTTACCCGCGATAAAATAAACCTTTGTGCCGCCATCGGTGGCTTTTTTAAGCGCTTGTTCTACCAATGAATAACCTAACGCTTGGCTGCCATCATCGCCAATCCAAAAATCAAATAGATCGCCTAAAATATAAACCGACTCGAGCAGTGCGCCCGATTTATCCATAAAATCTGTGAACAGCATGATGGAAGAAGGGCGCTTAGCGCTGATGTGTAAATCTGAGATAAAGGCGATGGTCATTTGGATTCAATGGTTGCGGTTGATATACTCTACGGCTATAAAGCCACCGTGAGATCTCAGCATAACTCAAGTGCAAAGAAAAATAAGATGATTTTTTCAAGGTTCTCGATAAAATTGAGTGTAATAGCGAGCTATTGCGCGATTTTTTAACGGGAAGATTGGACATAATCAGCCATTTTATCTTGTGCTTGAGTTATGCTGAGGTCTCACCACCAAAGTTTAACGTAATCTGTCCCTATGCTGCATATCTATAATAGTCTGTCTCGAAAGAAAGAAGTCTTTATCCCTATTGAAGAAAACAAGGTGGGCATGTATGTCTGCGGAATGACGGTGTATGATTTATGCCATCTTGGCCACGCGCGCGTGTTGGTGGTGTTTGATATGGTGATCCGCTATTTGCATGAGCTGGGTTATGAGGTGAATTATGTGCGTAATATTACCGATATAGACGATAAAATCATTCAGCGTGCCAATGAAAATGGGGAGGGTTTTGAAGCCTTAACCGAACGTTTTATTGAGGCGATGCATGAGGATTCTTACTTGCTCAATATTACGCCGCCCGATCAAGAGCCGCGTGCGACGGCATACATGAGCGATATTTTAGAGATGATTCAAACCTTGGTCGATAAAGGCTATGCCTATCAAGGTAAATCTGGCGATGTGTATTATCGCGTGCGCCAATTTGAAACGTATGGAAAATTATCGGGCAAAAATATCGATGATCTACGCGTCGGCGCGCGTGTTGAAAAAGACAGTGATAAAGAAGACCCTTTAGATTTTGTGCTATGGAAAAGCGCCAAGCCTGATGAGCCTTATTGGGATTCAATCTGGGGCAAAGGCCGCCCAGGTTGGCATATTGAATGTTCTGCGATGTCGACAAAATGTTTGGCTGATCACTTTGATATTCATGCAGGCGGGCAAGATTTACAATTTCCGCACCATGAAAATGAAATCGCGCAATCAGAAGCGGCCACAGGTTGCACCTTTGCAAACCTCTGGATGCACAATGGCTATGTGCAGATTGATAAAGAAAAAATGTCTAAATCGTTAGACAACTTCTTCACCATACGAGAGATTTTGGCGCAAGATTCTCAGCCCGCTAGAATGGGTGAGGTCATCCGTTTTATGGTGCTGTCTAGTCATTATCGTAGCCCGCTTAATTACTCGGGCGAGGCTTTAGAAAATGCACGCGCGGGCTTGGCGAGAATTTATAAAGTGGTACAGCGTGTGGATGAACATGCGCGTTCAAATGCATCGTTGAATGCCGATAATGCTTGGATGCAAGATTTCAATCAAGCGATGTCGGATGATTTCAACACACCTGAGGCCTTGGCGGTGTTGTTTGATATTTGTCGTGTGCTGAATAAGCAGTTTGATGTGTCATCGGACAATGTAGATGCTCAAGCTATATCAGCCTTCAAACAAATTTGTGTAGTGCTAGGCATCGGCTATCAATCTGCCGCACAATTCTTAGGCTCTGAAGTTGAAGATAAAGCCGCGGTGATTGTCGGCGGTTTATCAGCTGCAGATATTGACGTCTTATTGGCTGAACGCGCTGAGGCAAAGCAAGCTAAAAACTGGACGCGTGCAGATGAGATTCGAGACCAACTTACCACTTTGGAAATTGTCATTGAAGATAAGCCTGACGGGCGCTCGCTTTGGTCACACTCGCATTGAATTGCGTGAGTAGATTGGCCTTTTTCGTTAAATGGGCGCGTTGTTTGGCGGCAGCGTTATTGCTGGTAATGCCCGTACAAGCACTTGAAGAATGGTCGATGGTGATTGACGATGGCGATGAAGGCTATGTGGAAACAAACCCTCATGGTTCATGGCGTAGTTGGTATTACCCCGGCGCTTATAATGATGATTGGCGTTATTTAAGTGGTTTATATGATGTGCCAGGCGGGCCAGTACCCAGAAAAGGCACGGCATCATGGACCACAGAAATACCGGTTGATGGCTTATATGAATTATCGGCACATTTCTTTAATACAGAAAATAGAACCACCGATGCGGATTATTTCATTGAAGATGGTTTAGGTGAAGTACACCATGTGGTGCTAAACCAATTTGCTTTGCCAACGGGTTGGCATACGCTCGGTACTTATCAGTTAAACGAAGCGCAACTGTCCACTATTACCTTGGATGGGACGGACGACAATATGTCAGATGAAGCAGATGCGGTGCGCTGGGTATTATTAGAAGAAGCTAAGCAGCTCTTTAATTTAGAGCCAATAATGATGTTGCTAATAGATCAGCCTTAAACCCAAAAAGGACTGGCCGTAATATAAAGCAACAACAAAGCCCCGAAAACATATAAGCTGATTTTAACGGGCTGCTGTTTAAATTTATCGATAAAGCGAATGTGCTCGCCTTTTAGCTTACTGTCGGTGTAGTCACTGCGTGCTTGTTCATAGCGTTGTTGCTGATAGTTAAAAATCAACTGTTGCGCAGTCTCAAGCTGTTCAGCTTTATTTACCCATAAGGCCGCAGTGCCGATGCCGAGCAAGCCTGCGGTGGTTTCATGGAAATCAATATCATGCTCGCGTAGTAATATGCGCATTTCCTCAACTTCATCGTCAGGCACATTGCGTAAAGCATAGAGTTTTTTAGCCATGCTAGTGATTCTCCGCGGTGGGTATTCGTGTGAATCGTTGCACGCTGAGTCTTGGGTCGGCGGTTAAAGGTTCGCTGGGCTGGGCTTGCCAAATATCCGCATCAATCTCAGGAAAAAAAATCGCATCAGTAGTCTCCACGTCATCAGAAACGGTGGTGATATCCAACAGGTTACAATACCCTAACGCTGCTTGATAAATTTGCCCGCCGCCAATAAACCAAATGGGCTCATCCGCTTCGATTTGATTTAACGCTTCATTGATTGAAGTATAACTTTCAATATCCGCTACTTTTGAACGGCTAATCACGATATTTCTGCGTTTAGGCAGAGCTTTTTTACCTAAAGATTCCCATGTTTTGCGCCCCATGATAATAGTGCTATTGAGCGTGACGCGCTTGAAGCGTTTAAAATCTTCTGAATAATGCCAAGGAATCGCATTATTCAAGCCAATGATACGGTCTTTATTCATCGCGGCAATGGCGCCGATGATGCGCGGTGATTGTGCTTGCATAAAGACTTAAACCGCGACTTTAAAGCCTAGTTTGCCGTAAGGGTCATAGTCATCGAGCGGAAAATAAGCCATGATCTCATCCGTTTCTAATTCTAGCAATGCATTGATATCGTCTAGTTTTTGAATGCGATCATCAATGCTAAAAGTGGGGAGTGCGCGTGGCGTGCGTTTGAGCTGCTTTTGTAATTTAGGAATATGATCATATTCTGCCATCGAGCCATCAGGTTTACCCGTGTAAATATGCGCATCAATTAAGGTATGCCCGAACTGGCCGACTTTAATGCCTGTAAAGCGGCTGATGAGGTGCAACAAGAAGGCATAGCCTGCAATGTTATACGGCACACCTAAGGCAACGTCGGCGCTACGCTGGGTTAGGTGTAAGCATAAGCGTGGTTCGCCTGCTTCATCATATTGTGTATTCATCACCCAAAAGGCGTGACAGGGCGGTAACGCCGAGGTTTGTGCATTACCAGGAGACCACGCCGAGACCACCAAGCGGCGGCTCATGGGGTTGCGCTTGATCTCAGCAATGATCCATGCAATTTGATCATTATAAGCAATCTCAGTGCTATCAGGCGCATTGGCCGTTGGGAAATTACGCCAGAAATTGCCGTAAGCACTGGGTACTTTTGAGGTGTCAGGGTCGGCCCATGGGTCCCAGAATTTACAGCCATGTTTTTGCAGTAAACGAATATCGGTGTTACCCGATAAAAACCATAGGTTCTCAATGACGATATTCTTCCACGAGACCTCTTTGGTGGTCAGGAGTGGAAAACCTTTGCTTAAATCAACTTCATAATTGACATTAAAAGTTGAAATGGTATCCACGCCCGTGCGATTAGCTTTACGCGTGCCGTGTTCTATAACATGTTGTACAACGTCTAAATATTCTTGCATGAGATTGAAATTGAAATTGGAGTTAGGACTATGAAGTTTCGGCTTGCTGGCCAAACTCAGGCTGCTTAGTGATTTTTGTGTTACGATTTTTGAAGAAATGTTCCATGGCATCGCGCGCAAATTTAGAAGATTTCACGTACCACTTTTCTTTGTTGATGCAGAGCATGGCATAGGCAATTTTTTGTGTGCCGCGCTCACCATAGCCGATGAACCAGTCATAACTACCTTTAGGCTCCTTGCCG
Organism: Arenicellales bacterium; assembly: GCA_036479635.1. GTDB lineage: Bacteria > Pseudomonadota > Gammaproteobacteria > Arenicellales > Poriferihabitantaceae > JAAELZ01. The sequence goes on along the minus strand of JAZGFQ010000071.1, from coordinate 5,315 downwards.
CTTAAATGGCCAGATTTTCCGCCAGTGATCACATCTTTGTATTTTTGTTTGGTGTGAAAAGTGCGAAAAGTTTTGCGTCCGGTGCCCACTTTCATGGTCGCATTCATTAAAGTTTGCATTGATTGGGCAGATTGCTCGCTTAACACTTGAATGGCTTGGGGTTGATCGGATGAATACAAAACCTGATTACGTGCATCGGTGACACTTTCAATGATACTAGGTGAAATTAACTTCCCACCGTTGGCGATAGACGCCGCAATCGCCGCGCCATGAATAGGGCTTAAGGTGTTGCGCCGTGTATAACCCGATGCGGTTTCGGCGGCTTGCCATTGATCTTCAGTATCTAAAGTAATCGTGCCGTTATCAAACTCAAAATCGGAGACGAACTTAGCGTTAAAACCAAAGCGTTGCGCGTAGGCTAATAATTTATCTGCACCGAGCTCTATTGCACCTAAGCGGCCGAAGATGGGGTTCACTGATTTGGCAAACGCGGTTTTAAAATTCATGCGCCGCGTCCATTTGTTTTCTTTAGGATGAAATACTTGGCTTTTATACAGTGAGGTGCTTTTGCCGTTAAACGAAAATATAGTGTTCGGGTTGGCCACGCCTTCTTCTAGCGCGGCGGCGGCGGTAATAATTTTAAAGGTTGAGGCAGCAGGGTAGGTGGCCTTAAACGCTAAAGAGGCGCTGGGCTGATTATCTCTGCGGCTGTTAGCGAGTGCCAGAATTTTGCCTGTGTCTGGGTCTAGCGCAACAAATACGCCGTAATCAGGATTATAAGTGTCTAACCTGGCTTCCGCCCACTTTTGTAAATCGTTGTCTAGCGTGTAATTAATATAGAGGTTTTGATTGTTCAAGCCAATTTGAGATGGAAACTCTCCCGCCTCAATATAACCACTGAGCGCATCGCGTAGAAATGCTTTATCAATGTTAGGAGATGGTTGACTAGAGGGGCTGGGATTTCGCCCCAAAAGTTGGCTAAAAACCCCTTTCTCGGGTTGATTTTCAAGTGAACTAAGCTGTTCAGTTGACACTTCCCCAGGCTGCCACTGTTTGGCGACCAAACCGATTGCCAGCACCGCAAAGCCAATGGATAGAATGTTGAACACTTTCTTGCGGCGTTTACGCTGCGCCACCGCACTGGGCGTGGAGATAATATATTGGGTGCTATCGCTAAACATCTGAGTGATTAATTTTATCTTTGGCGGTGTTGATTTGAGTGGCTAAATAACTAGAGCCGCCTCGGTCAGGGTGGAGCTTTTGAATTAAGCGTTTATGGGCTGTTTTAACTTCATCTAGGCTGGCGTTTTCATCTAAACCGAGAATTTCATAAGCCTGCGTTAGGCTCATACCTGAGTTAGCACCGGTATTTTGTTCCGTGCTTTGCTGCGTATAGGCACGGCCTTTTTTCGATAATATATAGGCGTTTACCGCCGCACGGCTTTGAAAATCATCTTTTACGATGGCCAATAAAGCATCTAGCTCAGCATCACTCAGCTCTGATAACTTTCGCCCTTCAAATTCGCCTTGACGCACGTTGCCATCAAATGAACGCGAGGCCATATCATAATTAAGCACCAACCAAAGGGTGGTGAGGGTAGATAAGCCAAAAGTTCTACCCGCCAAAGCACCGACGGTTTTAAGAATGCCGCGATAACGCATGATGCGGTGAATAAACGGCACCGCTGCAGTAAACATAGCAAATAACCACGGCACTCTGCCCATGACCACTAACAGTAGCAGGGCGATACCCACAAAATAAAGTAAGCCTAGTTTAATGGCGTTATTACGTTTTACAGGATCCGCTTTACCATACCAGCCCATAAACCACATGACAGCCACTAAGGCAGCAAGGGCAAGAATGAGGCGGATAAACATCGGGTTTAGGCCGAGCGTTCAAGTAAGATGTTTAACATACGGCGTAAGGGCTCAGCTGCACCCCAGAGGAGTTGGTCTCCCACGGTAAAGGCACTTAGATATTCATCGCCCATTTGCATTTTACGCAAGCGGCCTACCGGCACGGTTAAAGTACCGCTGGCATACGCAGGCGTTAATTTTTGTTGAGAAGGCGCACTTTGATTAGGCACGACTTCCGTCCACTCGCTGGTAGAGCGCAGAATGTCTTCGATCTCATCAATAGGCAGATTACGTTTGAGCTTGATGGTTAATGCTTGTGCGTGTGAGCGCATCGCGCCGATGCGCACGCATAAGCCATCAATCGGAATTAAGTCGTTACCCTGTAAGCCCAAAATCTTATTGGTCTCGGCAGGGGCTTTCCATTCCTCGCGGCTTTGGCCATTGTCTAAGTCTGAATCGATCCACGGAATTAAACTACCCGCTAAAGGCACAGGCCAGTTTTCCAGCGGGAAAGTTTCATTTTTCCCGGTTAAGCATTGGGTTACTTTTCGGTCAATTTCTAAAATTGAGCTGCTAGGATCTTGCATCAAATCAGAGACAGAATCATTAATCGCGCCCATTTGGCCAATCAGTTCTCGCATACTACGCGCGCCTGCGCCCGATGCCGCTTGGTACGTCATTGCGCTCATCCATTCGATTTCATCTTCTCGAAACAAACCGCCTAAGCCCATTAACATTAAGCTCACCGTGCAGTTGCCACCGATGAGTTTGTTGATGCCTGCATCTAAGCCTTGATGAATGACTTCATGGTTGACAGGGTCAAGCACGATAATCGCGTCATCGTCCATGCGTAAGCTTGAGGCCGCGTCTATCCAATAGCCTTTCCAGCCTGCGGCTTGCAATTTAGGAAACACGGCTTGTGTGTAATCGCCGCCTTGACAGGTGACGATGGTGTCCATCGTGCTTAAAGTGTCAATATCAAAGGCATCTTGCAAAGGCGGGCAAGCAATGCCCACATTAGGCGCGGCTTGGCCTGCTTGTGAGGTGGTGAAAAACACGGCTTCTTTGATTTGATCGAAATCATTTTCAGCGGCCATGCGCTCAAGTAAAACTGAGCCTACCATGCCCCGCCAACCGACGAAGCCTACACGATTTATGTTCATTGCGAATACGAGCGATATGCGATTTATTAACAGGCATTGATTATAGACAATAAACACTTAATTTAGGCTGTAAAAAAGGTGAATAAATCAGATAGAATTCAGGCTAATGATGCGCAACCCAAAAGGGCCATTGAAGTTGGCTTTGTTTTAGGGTAAAAACGAGTATTCGTGCGTGTAAAACGTATAAACTCAAGATTGCTGTGAATGACAGCAAATCATTTAAATTTAAATCATATTTTAGAGGTTCTAAGTGGAACTTAGCGGTGCAGAAATTATTGTTCAAAGCCTGGTCGATGAAGGCGTAGAATTTGTCTTTGGTTATCCAGGTGGCGCAACGCTTCATATTTACGATGCAATCTATAATCACGATGGCATCAACCATATCTTAACACGCCACGAGCAAGGCGCAGGCCATGCGGCAGATGGGTATACGCGCGCGACGGGTAAAACAGGTGTGGTATTAGTTACCTCTGGCCCAGGTGCAACCAATGTTGTTACTTGTGTTGCCACCGCGCACATGGATTCCATTCCGATGGTGGTGATCTCAGGGCAGGTGATGCGCCATTTGATTGGTAACGATGCCTTCCAAGAAGCGGATATCGTCGGCATTACGCGGCCTTGTGTTAAACATAATATGTTGATCAAAGATGTCAAAGACATCGCCTCTGCTATCAAAAAGGCCTTCCATATCGCAGAAACAGGCCGACCAGGCCCTGTGCTGGTGGATTTTCCGAAAGACATTACCGCAGAGAAAACCGAATACGTATACCCTGAAAGTGTCAGCTTGCGCTCTTATCAGCCCGTTACCCGAGGCAATGAGCGTCAAATTAAGCGCGGCTTAGAGATGTTGCTCGCTGCTGAGCGCCCTGTGTTGTACACGGGCGGTGGTGCGGTGTTATCGAACGCAGAAAAAGAGCTTACAGAATTTTGCCGATATATGGGCATGCCGGTGACGAATACTTTAATGGGCTTAGGCGCATTTCCTGCGACTGATCCACAGTTTATCGGCATGTTAGGCATGCATGGCACTTACGAAGCCAATATGGCGATGTATGAGACTGATTTAATTTTTGCCGTTGGCGCGCGTTTCGATGATCGCGTGACAGGTGTTTTAAATAAGTTCGCACCGAAAGCTAAAATCGTTCAGATTGATATTGACCCAGCCTCTATTGGTAAAAACCGCAAAGCAGATGTGCCGATTGTGGGTGATGTGAAAGTGGTGCTAGAGCAGTGTAAAGCTATTTTAAAAGAATTAGCGAAACCTGAACCAAAGAAAATTGAAAAGTGGTGGGCGCAAATTGAAGAATGGCGCGCGCGAGATTGCTTATCGTATAACACTGATAGCAAAATCATTAAGCCGCAGCAAGTCATTCAAAGCTTATACAACACCACAAAAGGGGACGCTTATGTCGCTTCTGATGTGGGCCAGCACCAAATGTGGGCGGCGCAATATTATAATTTTGATAAACCACGGCGCTGGATTAACTCTGGCGGCCTAGGCACGATGGGCTTTGGTTTGCCCGCGGCGATGGGCGCACAATTTGGCCATCCTGATGCACAGGTGGCGTGCGTTACAGGTGATGGCAGTATCCAAATGTGTATTCAAGAATTGGCGACCTGTTTGCAATACAATTTACCGATTAAAGTGCTTTGTTTGAATAACCGATATTTAGGCATGGTGCGCCAATGGCAGGAGTTCTTCTATGAGCGCCGCTATTCGCACACTTATATGGAATCTTTGCCTGATTTTGTCAAGTTGGCGGAAAGCTATGGTCATGTGGGTATGCGCGTTGAAGACCCAGCTGATTTAGACGGCGCAATGGAAGAAGCCTTTGGCATGAAAAACCGTTTAGTGTTTATGGATATCTTAACGGATCAAGAAGAAAACGTATTTCCGATGATTCCAGCGGGTGCAGGCCACAGTGAAATGGTGATGCGCGCGAATGAAGATGTTAAGGCAAAGGGGCTAGCATCATGAGGCGTATTATTTCAATTTTGCTTGAGAACGAATCGGGCGCTTTATCACGCGTAGCGGGTTTATTTTCTGCACGCGGCTATAACATTGAAAGTTTAACCGTTGCGATTACCGAAGATACGACTTTATCACGCCTTACCTTGGTGACGCGCGGAAATGACGATGTTGCGGAACAAATAATCAAACAACTCAACAAGTTAATTGATGTTGTTAAAGTGAAAGATATCACCGAAGGCGAACATTTAGAACGTGAAGTGGTGCTGGTTAAGGTGCAGGCGAAGGGTAATGATCAGCGCGAAGAAATGATGCGCCTAATTGAT
>JAZGFQ010000070.1:0-5824 GCA_036479635.1 Arenicellales bacterium | reverse complement strand
TACCCTTTTATTGGGCAAGCTCTAATGCGGCAATTTGTAGGCAACCTTTTATTTGTGATCGGGCAAATCATCGCCACGATTTTGTTCTCGCCCATCGCCGCCATTGTGGCGCCTTTTTTAGGCTCACTCGAAAAAGCTCATTTTATAAATCACTGGGCAAGCTTTATTCGTTGGTGGCTAAAAGTATGTTGCCGAATAGATTACCGCGTTACAGGTGCTGAAAACCTGCCTGATACGCCTTCTATTGTGATCTCAAATCATCAGTCCGCCTGGGAAACCATCATGTTTCAACATGTCTTCCCACCGCAATCTTATCTGCTTAAAAAAGCCTTATTATATATTCCGTTCTTTGGCTGGGGTTTGGCGGCCAATGAGCCGATTGCGATTGATCGCAGCAAAAAAACACAGGCCATGCAGCAACTCATCAAACAAGGCAAAGCCCGCTTAGCCAGTGGCAGATGGATTGTGGTTTTTCCTGAAGGTACGCGTATGCCGATTGGTAAGCCAGGCAAGTTTCAAGTGGGCGGCGCTTATATTGCCAGCAAGACGAATACCGACATTATACCCGTAGCGCATAACGCTGGCGTATTTTGGAGCAAGCAACGGCCTTTTCACAAAAACGCGGGCACAGTGGATATCATCATTGGACCAGTGATTCACACCGCAGGGCGAAAACCGCGAGAGATTAATGCTGAGGCCGAAACTTGGATCTTAGAGGCTCTGAAAAAACTACCCAAGCAAGCCTAGCCATTTAAAAGCGGATGGCTTTTAATTTTCCCGTATTGGGTCTTACCCGATATGCGAAAGTTTCAACAGTTTTTTAATATCTTTCTTCATTAACTTAGTTTCTAAACTGCTGGGGAAATGCATCATCACATTGCCTAAAGGATCAACTAAGAATATAGATTGTGCTTCTATTTTTACATCCGTCACTTTCTCCATGATTTGCGCCCTTATGCCATTATCCGTTTTAACCACCACCGTTAAATCAGGGTGAGAAGCCCACATCTTTTGATTTGATATTGTTTGAGCCGCCACATCAACCACCGCCACTCGTTTTAGGCGCTTAATATCTTTACCGAAAGAAATACGCATTTGACGCGTGTTATATAATGTTTGGCTGCACGCTTCATCACACTCACCCTCCACAAAATGGACCAATGTCCAAACTTTTTCGGTATCTATATTGCTGAATACTTTGCCCGCAATACTTTGATGTTCGAATGGCTCTAAGGTGAAAATTGATTCAATTAAATCTCCATTATTTGTTTTTCCCGTCGGAGCTGGGAAAAATTTATACCACATTGAAGCCGCCAGTAACGGAATAAAAAACCATGCAAAGATGGTGATTAACTTTCTGCGAGTGTTGTTTTGTGTCATTTTATTTCTCGAATTAAATTGAATATTTTGCTGAGGTTTTATTATCTAGGTTTATCACTCGCTCCACGGCGAAACCAAATTACGCCATAGATCATGAAAACTAAAGCCAAGCCCAGCCATTGCACCGCATAGCCAAAATGTTTTTCCGCACTCATCACGCTCGCTTTCCATAACCGCTTAAAGGAAGCAGGATCATTTTCATCTAACACTAATACCACGTTTTGTAAGGGCCGCTGCATCACTTGTTCAAACAAGGCTAAATCTAAGTATAAACTTTTCTTCGGCCATGTTTTTGACTGCACTACCTCAGCTAACATCGCATCACCGAGTTCAACACCTTTTTCAGGCTGGTAAATCACGCCTGTTAAGGTCGATTCTTCAGCCGCTCTAGCCAGCAATCCATCGTCAACTTTTGCGACCCAGCCTCGATTAATCATTAAAAGACTTTGATCATTCAGCAATTCAAAGGGCATTAATACTTCAAGGCCCACGCGCCCTTGATAAATCTTATTTTCTAATAGTATTGTGTTTGACGGGCGCCAGAAACCTTGCAAACGCACATCTCGATAATGAAAATCCGCCCAATTAACAGGCGCTTCCAACAAGTTACCCATACTGTGTTGGGCACGCTTTTCGTTGAGAACTTGCTTATCGATACCGCGCTGGTACTGCCAATAAGATAAGCCTAAGAGCAAACTTAAACCCAGCGCATACAGTATAATAAAAAGACGCTTCAATTTACCCATTTTAAACAATGTTGTTATTTAAATTAATCATCGTACTACTACTGATTTTTGTTGTCGTCAGTTTATTCACTGCACTATATCGCTTAAATAGAGATGATGCTAATTCAGACCGTATCGTCAAAGCACTGGCAGTTCGCGTTGGTCTTTCGATCCTAATCTTTGTGCTCTTATTACTCGGCTCTAAGTTTGGGCTAATAACGCCAAATACAAACCTTCCTTATTAGCCTGATATCAAAAGCCAAAAGTGACGCCAAAAGTGGAAGCACAACCACGGCCAACATAAAAAAAGCGCTACATTGTAGCGCTTTTTGAGATGCTTTTAATCTGCGCTTATAGCCAATAAACAAATACGAATAAGCCTAGCCATACCACGTCAACAAAATGCCAGTACCAAGCCGATGCTTCAAAGGCAAAGTGATTCTTCGGAGTGAAATGCCCCTTGATTGAACGATATAAAACCACCGTCAGCATGATCGCACCCAAGGTGACATGCATACCGTGAAAACCCGTTAACATGAAAAAGGTTGAGCCATAAACACCTGAGCCCATGGTTAAACCAGAATGATAAGCTTCTTTATACTCAATGACTTGCAAGAATACGAACAAGTAACCCAAAGCAACCGTGAGCGCTAGGCCGATAATTAACTGCTTACGGTTATCTTTTTTAATCGCATGATGCGCCCAAGTGACTGTTGCACCTGAGGTCAATAAAATAAAGGTGTTAATTGCTGGCAAACCCCATGCAGCCATCGGCTCATAATGCCCACCTAACTCGCCGGGGCCATTGGTCGGCCAAGTTGCCGTATAGGAATCCCACAAAATGCGGCCTGTTTCAAACTCTTCACCCGCGCCGCCTAACCAAGGCACCGATAATACACGCGTATAATAAAGCGCGCCGAAAAAAGCTGCAAAGAACATTACTTCAGAGAAAATGAACCAACTCATGCCTAAGCGAAAAGATTTATCTTCCCATGCTTGATAAGTATTATTCTCACTCTCGGCAATCACCTCTCCAAACCAGCCGAACAGCATATAGATCAGGATCAATGCACCGACGATCATGACATATTTGCCATTCTCGCTGCCATTCAAAAGGTTGATAAAACCAACCATGAGAGTAGTCAGGCCAATAGAGCCAATGAACGGCCACTTAGTGCCGTGTGGAACGTAATAATGATTATCTGCTGCGTTAGCCATGGTTTCCTCGCTTGATTAACTTTTAGTTGATTTTGTAAATAGGGTATAAGATAACGTCACTGTGTCTACATCTTCCGGAATATCTGGGTCGATGATGAACGTCAGTGGCATCGTTCTTTGTTCGTTTGCTTTAAACGCTTGCTCGGTAAAACAAAAACATTCCGTTTTATTGAAATGCGAAGCCGCTTTTGAAGGCGCCACACTGGGAATGGATTGGCTGATCACGTCTACGTCTAATAAATTCTTAGCGATGTAAGTCGCTTGATATGGCTGACCTGGGTGCACCAGCATGCTGGTTTGCTCTGGCTTGAAAGTCCATGGCCCCGCTTCATTAATGCTGGACATAAACTCAACCTTGATCAAACGGTCTTCTGCCGACTTTTGGCTCGCTGCTTGCGCAATTGAGATTGAACCTGTTTTACCATTCAAGCCAGTTAGATCGCAAAATACATTGTATAAAGGCACCATCAAATAACCAAAGCCAAACATCGCAACGGGCACAGTAATCAGCTTAAGCAGATTACGTTTCCCCTTTGTCGCTTGCCGAGCCGTTAACCCAGCAGATTGTTGGGCGGAAGCTTGATGCTCAGGCGCCATTATTCGATACCATATAAAAGAAGGTAAATAAAATAGCGACCACTAAACAGCCTAAGACCACCGCGGTTAGTTTGATTTTTTGTTGTGTATTCACAATAAATTTATATAAACGCGCGCGCCAAAATATTCAGCGCGCGGATATAATATTACTTAACGTCTGGCTGAACGGTGAAAGTATGATATTCAGGCGGTGAACTTAAAGTCCACTCTAAGCCCTCTGCACCTTCCCAAACCTGATCCGTTGCCTTCTCTCCACCTTTAATTGCCTTCAAGATGATATACACGAATAATACCTGACTCAAACCAAAGCCGAATGCACCGATGGTCGAAATCATATTGAAATCTGCGAATTGCACTGAATAATCAGGAATACGGCGCGGCATACCCGCTAAGCCTAAGAAGTGTTGCGGGAAGAATAAAATGTTCACGAAAATAGTCGACATCCAGAAATGGAACTTGCCCAAGCCTTCGTCATACATATTGCCCGTCCACTTAGGTAACCAATAATACACCGCCGCCATCACAGAGAAAATTGCGCCTGGCACTAATACATAGTGAAAATGAGCAACCACAAAGTAAGTATCATGATATTGAAAATCGACTGGCGTTAAGGCCAACATTAAGCCTGAAAAACCACCAATGGTGAACATGATCACGAAACCAATTGAAAATAACATCGGTGTTTCGAACGTCATAGAACCGCGCCACATAGTCGAAACCCAGTTAAAGACTTTTACACCTGTTGGCACAGCAATTAGCATGGTGGCGAACATAAAGAACAGTTCAGCTTGAACCGGCAAGCCCACGGTAAACATGTGGTGCGCCCAAACGATGAACGATAAGAACGCAATAGATGCCGTGGCATATACCATTGAGCTATAACCAAATAATGGCTTACGCGCAAAGGTTGGGATGATCTGAGAGACAATACCAAATGCTGGCAAGATCAAGATATACACTTCAGGGTGTCCAAAGAACCAGAAGATATGCTGGAACATGACTGGATCACCACCACCTGCTGCGTTAAAGAAGCTAGTAGCAAAGTATTTATCGGTCAAGAGCATGGTCACTGCGCCCGCCAATACAGGCATTGTAGCGATCAGTAAATAAGCCGTAATGAACCACGTCCAAACGAATAATGGCATTTTCATGTACGTCATACCAGGTGCGCGTAAGTTCATGATGGTCGCAATGATATTGATCGAACCCATGATGGAAGAAATACCCAATAAATGTACTGAGAAAATCAACATAGGGAAAGAAGCACCGCCTTGTAATACCAACGGTGGATACATCGTCCAACCTGCAGCAGGTGCACCGCCTTCAACGAATAGAGTAGAAACCAGCATCACACCTGCGAAAGGTAGGATCCAGAAGCTCCAGTTATTCATGCGTGGCAAGGCCATATCAGGCGCACCAATCATCATCGGCAATAACCAGTTTGCCAAGCCAACAAAGGCGGGCATCAAGGCGCCGAAGATCATAATCAAGGCGTGCATGGTGGTCATTGAATTGAAGAACTGTGGGTCAACCAACTGCATTCCGGGCTGAAATAGTTCAGCACGAATTATGAGCGCCATAATGCCGCCAATAAAAAACATAATTAAAGAAAACCAAAGGTATAAAGAGCCAATATCTTTATGATTGGTCGTGGTAATCCAACGCGTCCAGCCTTTTGCTGGGCCGTGATGCTCGTGTGAGTCTGCTACGTGTGCATTCATGTCATAAACCTCTAAATCTTGTATATCTAATTCTTATTTGGATGGCAGCTTAGCGCTTAGCCTTCACATCGGATGGCTGGACGATATCGCCCACACTGTTACCTAAACCATTACGCTGAAAGGTGGTAACAGCAGCAATATCGGCATCGCTTAACTGGCCTGCATAAGCCTGCATCGCAGTGC
>JAZGFQ010000069.1:0-3063 GCA_036479635.1 Arenicellales bacterium | reverse complement strand
TCGGCCTCAAAATACCATGATGGCAAGCTGTGCAAGCACGTGCGCTGAAGGCTAAGGTTTATCTCAGCTTCAAGCGAGGTTTGTTCATCTGAGAAGACGATTTCAGCCGGTTGCAAGCGCGCTAGTTCAGCCATGAGTGCCGCGGAATCGGGCAGCTCTTGACCGTAAAAGTTACCTGAGCTTAAATCTAATAAAGCGAGGGCATAAGGCTGTGCGGCTTTGGCGTCGGTAAAAACGGCAGCGATAAAATTATCTTGGCGGTCGCTTAACAGATTATCATCCAGCACGGTGCCGGGCGTAATAACGCGCTTAACCGCGCGCTCAACGGGGCCTTTGCCAGTTGGCTCACCGATTTGCTCGCAGATTGCGACCGATTGATTTTGCGCGATGAGTTTGGCGATATAGCCATCGGCGCTGTGGTAAGGAATCCCTGCCATCGGGATGGGCTCACCGCCTGATTTACCACGCGCGGTGAGGGTGATGCCTAAACGCTCAGCGCCTGTTTTGGCATCGTCAAAAAACATTTCATAGAAATCCCCCATCCGATAAAACAGTAAGGTATCAGGATAATCAGCTTTGATGCGCAAATATTGGCGCATCATGGGCGTGTGCTCTGAGCTGGGTTGAATCGCCATGTTTAAGGGTGGTTTGAAAACTTAGATGTTTTCCAAGCCTTTGGCGTGTTCTTTTACCAGCGTTTGCAGGCGTTTAAATAACTTAGCATTGCCAGCGATAATGTGGCCGGTGTCTAACATACGTTGATCACCTTTCATGTCACAGCTAAAGCCGCCTGCTTCTTGGATGAGGATAATGCCTGCGGCGATATCCCAAGATTTAAGCCCAAACTCCCAGAAACCATCAAAACGCCCGCACGCCACTTGAGCTAAATCTAAGGCAGCAGAACCCGCGCGGCGCACGCCTGCAACGTGTGGCACCAATGATTTAAAGCTTGCCATCCAAGGCTCTAAATAATTCATATCATTGTAAGGGAAGCCTGTGGCCAACAAGGCATCTGAGAAATGAGAAGTGGGGCTAACGCGAATACGCTTATTGTTTAAATGCGCGCCCTTGCCTTTAGAGGCTGAAAATAATTCATCACGCGATGGATCATAAACAATGCCAACGGTGAGCTCACCTTTTACGCGTAGTGCGATAGAAACAGAATAGACAGGGTAGCCATGCAAGAAATTGGTGGTGCCGTCTAGAGGGTCAATAATCCACTCGTGCTCGCTTTTGTTTTTATCACCACTGATACCCGAGTCCTCGGCCAAAATGCCATGATCAGGGTAGGCGGCATGAATGGTCTCGATGATAATTTTCTCGGCTTGACGATCAATCTCGCTGACGTAATCTGCACGGCCTTTTTTCTCAATCTTGATTTGATCAAGGTGGTCAATGCTGTAAATCATGGCTTTGCTCGCTTCGCGCGCAGCCTTGATACCGATGTTTAACATGGGATCCATTTTAGTGGCTCTTTGTAGGGTTAGGTTAAGGGCTTGATTTTAATAAGCTGTGGCTTGAAAAGATAGCGGTGATTGAGCTGTGACCGAGTTTGTGTAAAATAACAGGCTTAGCTTATGCGTCAGTGATTAATTCTAGCGGTATTTTACTTTTGATTGTGTCATGCAATTTAGGCAGCTCAGACCAATGCACGCCCTGCTTATAATGGTGTGCGGTGTGGTAACCTAAATTTCCAGTGAATATGTTGTACCATTTTCCAAGGTTATTGCGCGAGGCGGCGAATACATTGCTTGTGTCTAATTCTGAGTGATGGTTATAGGTTGCCCAAGCGGTTAGTAGCAAACTCGTCATCATCGGCAAAATAAATAGAAATAATGCGCCAATCGGGTTTAGCCAGATGAGTCCCGCTAAAATAATAAAAGTGATGGCGGTGTAGCGCACAAAAACACGACGAACCTTTAGGTAACGATTACCCACCTGATAGCCTCTAAAGTAGGCTGTTAGTGCCACAACGAAGCTGTATTTTATTTCGCCCATCAGCTTGCCTGAATCATCCTTCCATCGGCTTTCGTCTTTGTTTTGGTCTAAGTAATTTAAATGATGCCCTAGCACATGATGCAACCGCCAAAGGTGGGTAGTGACGCCGGTATGCATGGCATAAAAAAACTCCAACGCTCGGTCTAACAACTTAATGCGAAAGGTGCCTGTATGCTGATGATGGTGATTCCAGGCGCTGATGAGCATTTTTGGGGTGATCATGATGACCCAATACGCAAATAAAATAATCGGGTTTTGGGTCGTGAAATATAATGCGAAATCAATGCAGCTAAGCATTAAGATAATCGTCACAGGCATTCTATCAGAGGAAAATCTAAACATGCGGAGAACTTATTATTATGGAAAGGGCAAGGTTAACAAATATCACACCTTTCAAGCATAACGTATTCACGTTTAGTTTGATCGGATAGGTTTAATGATATTTATCTATTATTCAGTTACAGCATCGTCACAAACTCCTCTGAAGCGGTTGGATGAATCGCCACGGTTTGGTCGAAATCGGCCTTAGTTGCGCCCATTTTAATCGCCACAGCAAAACCTTGTAGCATTTCATCTGCGCCTTCGCCAATCACGTGCAGACCAACAATTTTTTGATTCTCGCCTTGGCAGATGAGCTTCATCGAGGTGGCAGGTTTATGCTCCGAAACCGCATACAACATATTGGTGAATTTGCTGCTGTATATTTTTAGATCCGCTTTGCCATATTGATCAACCGCTTCTTGTTCGGTTAAGCCAATGGTGCCGATGGGCGGGTGGCTGAACACAACCGTTGGAATGAGTTCGTAATTTAGTTTAGCGTCAGTTTGATTGTCGAATAATCGATCGGCTAATCTTCGCCCTGCGGCAATGGCAACAGGGGTAAGTTGTGCGCGGCCAGTGGCATCGCCCACGGCATGAATGCCTTTAATTACGGTGTCTTGATATTCATTGGTGGGGATGAAGTCGTGTTGGTCTAACGCCACACCTGTGTGTTCTAAGCCTAAGTTTTGCGTGTTCGGCAATCGCCCAATCGCCCACACTACGCTGTCATAATGGCCGTGATGT
>JAZGFQ010000068.1:0-6012 GCA_036479635.1 Arenicellales bacterium | reverse complement strand
GCACACTTCCTCTCAAATAGGGTTTTCGCTAAGCTTAAATCATAGCTCTGCTTGGCTAGATTCATTTTTTCCCCTGCTTGATTTACCGCCATCTCACTATTGCGCGTGCTCGTTAATTGTGCACGTTTATCGCTCACTGTTTCGCGTAGTGTAGGAGAGATCGCGATCAGATATGCAGTCACTCGCCACTGTTCAGATTCACTGATGGGGTTTAACACCGTCGAGCGATTTGACATCCGTGTAACCGTTTTATACCAACTTTCAGGTGTGCGCGGCCTAGCAAGAATGGTGCGCAAATCATGGCATTGGGTGCACTTTTTAGTCAGTACTAAACGGCCATCTGCTAACCCCCTTGAAGACGCTAGTTCTAGAATGCCCGCTTGATCTTTAAAGCCTATTTCAGGCAAGTATTGCTTTACTCGATCTATTCGAACTTGGCTGAAATTTTGACCATTTTGCGCCGTCATTCTAAGATAGGCTTCGCGGGCAGAATAAGGTAGCGCTAAACCCGTCAACAATAAAGTGCAGATCAATAATGCCGTGCCTAAGGGGGGCGCTAATCTAGCTTCCATATGCTTGAACCAACGTACGACCACAATTTTAACGATTAAAATTGCGCCAATGGCTAGCCCCAGCGTCAAATGAAAGACCGTGCGTGCAGGCAATTCGATTTGATATGACCATAAACGCGGCACCATATCCCACATCAATAAAATATAAATACCCACAAACACATATCCCAAGAAACGATGCAAGTTCATCCATTTTTTAGGGGCGCTACTTCGATGCTTCTCTTTATCAAATGGAAACTTCCATAGATAAAACATTAAGAATGTCAGGACAAAGGCCAATATAAGGAAAATTGAACCGAGTAGTGCGTTATTCGTTACGTTCATCATTTAAAGGTCTAGATACGATAGATGAAGAGTTTAGCATTTGTGTCAAGTTCACGAATTGGACCGAATGGCAGAAAAAGCTGGGAGGTTGACAACATGCTTTAAAACAAGGCTCAGCTTAGTATGAGCCTGTAATCTAACGAAACGTCTGCATGATTTGAATTCAAGTTACAGTATGCGTTTGAGTTAGTCTCTTTTCAGGCATGGCGATGAACGCACCTAACTTATATGCTGATCAATCAGTCACGCATCGCCACCACATATTACTTTACCACCATCATTCGATAGGTTCCCGTTCGATGGGCGCTGTAGTGCCTGACTTGTGCATAATAGGTTCCTTTACTCAACTCAACGCGCAGCATGCTATTAAGGCCTTCGCCGCCATCATCATTTTCTGCGATGAAGCGTGTTTTACTATCAGGCCCGAACAGGCTTAACACCGCGTCCATTGCCCCGAAGGTTTGCAACGTATATTCGCCAGCGCTGCTTACCTTAAGCCGATACACATCTTGCTCACCCGCTTGAGCAATATCTGTTTCTACCGAAATGCCTAATTTAAGTTCGACCGAGGTGTCTTCTGGCTGGTCTCTGCCGGGATACATTTTTTCGCTGGCAACAAAAGTTTCATCTTGAACAGATAAATCTTCGTTTTCGTGGGTCGCGATGCCGTTCGTTGTCCATTCTGCTGGGAAGGCGTAAAGCATGACGGAATCAGGGTCAAATTCGGTGCCGTGAATTTGGTTGAAATTATATTTAGTCAAGACATTATGCCGTACTTTTTGCTCATCCCAAAAGTTCGGTGGCCCAGCGAGCTCGTTAAGCACCACGGCTTCATTCCACTCAATACCACCATCTGGGTTTGAGTGCTCATGGCTGAGGCCAATCATATGACCAAATTCATGCAAAATAACGCCTTCATCCTGCCAGCCGAGGTTCAGCGTGGTTTGATTACTCGGAATATGTAAATTATCCGTTCCAACGTATGACCAAGCACCATCATTCGGATCAAAAGCAACCCGTATTTCTGCATCCATATCGTCGGTAAATTCGAATGTTAAATTCGCGAATTCTGTCCATTTTGGCGCAAAATCCATCACCATATCCTTCTGGGCTTGTGTTCCGCTCACAAACCGAATGCGTATCGTGCTGCCATTAATCCAAGCCTTGTTCTTGAGCGATATCGCACCCGCCTTGCCCGGAGATGCAGCGCGCATGATGTTGTGGGCGCGGTG
The DNA here is from genome assembly GCA_036479635.1 of Arenicellales bacterium. Lineage (GTDB taxonomy): Bacteria > Pseudomonadota > Gammaproteobacteria > Arenicellales > Poriferihabitantaceae > JAAELZ01. Next base: position 3,884 of record JAZGFQ010000068.1, on the reverse strand, counting down.
TAAATCACGCGGTAAAACTTTGTCGTAACATATTTTTCTAGCTTTCATATCGATTCTCCTTTTAACGTGTGCGGTTAATCCAACCGCGGGTGAATTTTTCTTGGGCGGGATTAGCGCTCAAGATGTTGATGTATCGCATACCTTGAAATAGGTTAAGCAATAACATGATATAAGCATCGCTATCATCATCGCTGATGATGTCGCTGAGTGCTTTGAGTGATTTTTTCCCCAACATACCGTCGACAACTAAGTCTTTATGCAGTTCTTCATTACGATTCAATAGGTTAATCGATGATTGCAAAAACCGTGCCGCGGTGCGCCAATGCATGTTCACGCCCGTATCAAAAACTTCTTCAGCAATCGACTGACTTTTAAATTTGTCTGCATTCAGTGGGTCCCAATACTGTTGCCGATATAACACATTAACTTGCGCCTGCAAGCCCTCTAGATGGTCTAACCTTTGCTTAAAACCATCGGTTTGTTTTTCATTGTCAATGATCACCCAACCCGGCCAACTTGGGTTGTGCACCCTTGAAATACCTTTATAGGTCTCACCGCCCTTGTCTTCAGGGTGATCGCTATAACCGCCTTCATGCCGAAGCACTTTAACGATTGCTGGTGAGAAATCTGCCATGATAATGCGCTTACGCTAAATCTTGTTGGGTAAACGGGCGTTTGGGTTCGCTGCCTGTTATACGCATTAAAATATCGTTCATGGTTTGAGGATCGTTATCAAAGCCACCGTGACTGTTTGAAGCAGTTCGGCCTTTCCCTTTACTCGTTCCACTGTAAATAAAATCTATGCTCTTGCCCATACGCCGATCAAGCGGCACACTATATCGCTGCATGCCAAGCAGCCTAGCGCCGAAGGTTTTCTTCTCAGTATCTTCTTTTTTATCGCCACCCAGTTTATCTTCAAAAGCTCTTGAAACCAGATAAAGCAACGATTTGTGATAAATATGTGCCAATGAGTCTTTACGCTCTAACTTGTCGCTCAAGTTATAAACCGTCATTTCATCAATGCCAAAATGGTTTTTATCTATCTCAAGCAAAGGTCGATAGTGGCTATAGAACAGCGCCGTTGTGGCCGCTGGCGCCATTAATGAAACACTGCTTACACGCAAGGTAGGGAATTGCGCTTCCATTACTTCGAGCATATACGCAAGTAAAATTGCGCCTGTACTATGGCCGACCAAATGAATTTTGATATCTGGCCGAGAACCTGATAATTTCGCTAGGAAAGCTTGCACAACATTCCAGCCTGAGTGCTCCGCGAAAAAAGGCGCCTCTGCGCCTGACTTCATCTCTCGCCAAACCGCGCGCCCCATGCCGCCAATTAGTTTTTCGATTGCGTAATCAGACGCATCGCTTAAACTACCTGCGCGCTCAGAGGAACGGGTGATTTTACGTAAGATGACATCCTTAATTTCTTCCGTCATACCCGTGTCATACATAAAATGAAAGGGGTAAACACCATTGCCTTTAAATGCTTCTTTCATCCCGCGAATACGTTTGGCAGAATCTGTTGGCGTATTTAAACCGCCATGCGCATAAAACACTAAATGCTGGTATTTCTTTTGACTACTGTTTGCGAGTAATGATGCGGTTTCCTGAATGTCCTTTAAGTTGCTCCAGTATTGCCCGTAGTCATGAAACTTTCCATCATCAATATGCGCAAAGTGGCCTGCAATTTCGCTTCGAATCGGCTTACTTTGGCTCGCGCTGGTAGAGGCTTTGCCTTGATCAACCTTAAGGCGCGTTGAAACTTGCCAAATGGCGGGGGTAGAAAGGCTCAGACGAAATACCCATGCATCACGAATGTTTTCATACCAATCTTCGTATGTCCATAATGCAAAGCCTTTTCGACCCCAGCTTTTACCCCAAGAGTTTTGTACAATAAAACCTAGATCATTGTATCCCACAATCGAAAAGGCGTGGCCAGATTGGTTTTCTGTTTGAGCTGGTTTTATAATTTTAGGTAAGGGGTTGGCACTTCCCGTACCTTTTAACATCCAACCCTGATGAATCGAGGCTGAGACAAAAATCGCGCCTGTTTCATTTATCGCTGCATGAAAATCAGCCAATCGTTGGTTGAGACGATAATAAGCACCCACCCGAATCTCACGCGCAGCTTTGGCGCGCGTGACGGTTAAATCACCCGGTTTTGAGGTGTCATATTTCCATTGATCTTCTTTACAAACCCCCATCGCATACCAGCCCTTTATCGCACCGCGACAACTCGAGCCTTCGTACTTCATGCCAGGCCATTCATCGTGCTTGCGTGCCATTTCGTAAAGCATACGTGGGCTTGCACCTTGTAGATCAGTTTTACTTCCTGCAAGAAAGTTGATGGTTGCAGCTAACCCAAAGCCCGTACATGCACCTTCATTTTGCTGATCAAGCACCACCAGCTTTTTGTAATCAGGCTGTAACGATGCTTTGACTCTAATTAAAGGTGGGGTATAGCCGTAATCACGATGATCGGGCATATCGGGCATCACATTGATGACGCGCTTCTCGCCGCCAGCGCTTAATGTCCATTGCGTATTTTCTGCCCAATGCGTGTATTGATTGATGCTCATAAGCTTTCATTCTCGTTATCAACTGTGAATGGCTAAGCTAGTAATAATGATGCCTTTAGCTTAATAATGAATCTTGAAGCACTAAGACTACAGTAGGCACATCTACGATGATGTGAGATATCACACTCATAATCAATATAGAGCGAAATATGAAATTTAATGTTCGAGAGCGAATGATTGAAAGAAGCGCTTTATCGTACATTACAAGCCCCATATTTTGACCACATTGATATCAAAGTACGGAGCTAGCGCTTAATCGCCCGGATATTGCTCGATGTCAGCGCTAATATTACAATCCAATATTCTGTAACTGTGACGTCACGCGCAATAATCGTCGCGCAAGATGGCGAGCGACCAGTTTATGAAAATCTCCTACAAACCGTGGGTGGCTGATGTTCAACTGATCGAGTTGAAAAGCATCTATTTTTAAAACCTCAGATTCGGTTTGGGCAATAATGCGTGCAGATCGAGTCTTGCCAGTATAATGCGCAATTTCTCCAATCAACGCCCCTTTTCGTATTTTCGCTATTGGAAAGTCACTACCATTTGAATTAACGATATCGACACGTAACTGGCCTGACATCAATAAATACATCTCGTTAGAAGGCGCACCAATATTTATTAGCACGTCATCTTCTGCCAGTATTATTTTTTCCATCTGTTTCGCTAAATCCACATCAGGATAGAGCTTATGAAGTTGGTTTAAGAAATTCTCTGCCTCATCAATATCTTCTGCATGCCTGTGCAATAATACATCTTCAATAAATTCTAACCCCGAATCAAGGGTCTCAAAAACCATCGTTTTATTTTTATCACTGGAGGTGCCAAACAACCCACCATCAATTGATTGTAAGCCTGTGAAAACAGGTTGAACGTCTTGGCTCATGCAATTAGAAGACAAGCGCTGTAGAGAATGAAGCGCGGATATATCGATACCATTTACACGATGAAAATCTAATACTACCCATTTGATTGAGTTGGCTATCATTTCTATTTCTATTTCTAATTGAATTCTTTCGCACAATGCATTTGCCGTACCAAAGAATAAATACCCCGAAAGCTCAATAACCACAACCTGATTGCCATAGGATTCAAGCACTTGCTCCTCATTATCCGCACGTTCCACGTATGAACGAGAATTGACTAGCGTTGATTTAAGATGGATAGCATCCAACTTAGCATACGCCAAAACAAATTGAATAACGGCCGCAAAAAGCCCCACAGCGATCGCAGTTAGGAAGCCAAAGGTAATCGCCAGAATGGGGATAAGGAGAACAACTATGTAATCGCGAAGCCGTAAAT
>JAZGFQ010000067.1:0-16896 GCA_036479635.1 Arenicellales bacterium | reverse complement strand
TGTGCTTGTTCTGGCTGGTTTTCATCATCAAGCTGTACAGGCTCTACCAGCTCATCAATCATCGTATCATCGATCGCCTCTGGAGTGTCCGATACGGCAATATCTATCGTTTCTTGCGCAAATAATTGATCTAACAGTGATTGATAATCTTGAACGGCCGTATCAACAAAGACGATTTGCAAAGAAGGCTCGTTAACTGGTTCTTCAGAGGCTTGCACCGCTGTCGTAATAACAGCAGAATCCTCGGACACATCAGCAGAAACATGCTCGCTAGACGGCCGATTTTCTGTTTCATTCGCTAAACTTGAATCATCCGTACTCTGAAAAACGGGCTCAATATTATCTTCAAGCTCAGGCGCTAATTCTGTCTCAACTTCACCCACCGCTTCAGAAGCTGGCACGTCTATCGCATCGATAGAAACATTGAAACTGAGCGACCCACCTTCTACGGGAACACCCTGAATAGAAACTTCAACACCCGAGAAAGCAATAACAGAATTATCACCATTCAGCGAGCCCTGCGCGACGACAACACCATCCTCAGCCAACACAGAATAAGCCGCATCCGCATTAAATGAAATCGTATAACGCCCTTCAACTGCCGCGCTCGAATCTAGGACCTGAACCGAATTGATGCTTGCACCATCTTGCGCATCTAATGGTTGTAAAGCAACATCAAGTACGTCCACTTCAGGTTCGGTTGCTTCTGTTTCAAGTGGCTCAGATACCTGAGGCTCATCAGGCAAGTCCGCTTCAACCGAGGTTTCCGCCTGTACAGGCGGCAAAGTCGTCGTAGGCGGAGTCTCCTCAGCAACCGGTGCATCCGACGAAGGGTCTAAAGTACCCAACTCTTCATCAGGCAATTTATCAATAATCTCCTCATCTAACTCAGAAGGCGGAATCACCACCTCCTCAACCGGCAAACCTCCATCAAAAGCATCTGGCGCGGGTGGCGGCACAAACACATCCGCAGACATTAATATTCTAGGCTCTAAGGCCTCAAATAATACTTCACTATGCGAAACAGAGTGGTTGTCCCTGATATCCGTTCGCGCGCTCGTACTCGACACTTGGCGCAACATATTAGCGACATCCGCTAATCGATTAGGTCGTTTCTCTTTAAGCCGTGCCCCAGCTACTTTATGGCGCAAGATAGCGCGTGCAAACATAGACTGCCGCAAGCGCGGCAAGAATCTCTGATAACGACTTCCTGAGCTAGGATGCGTTAATGAAGGCCGTTGTTTTCTGGTGCGAGCTGTCATAATTTAATCCGTATATAACCTTCAATCCCTAGGCATTTTTTTAGTGTCAACCATGGTAAGCGCATGGCCGAGCAATATAGATGAGCGCGTTTTTTCGTCACAAAATGAAGCTAACTGCACACTAGAAGCACCATTTTTCTGGCATCTATCATGCTGAACTTTAGCAATTTTTCTGACCCAAGGTGTTGTCGGCAATCCTAATTGCTTCGCCGCTTCGAGTGCTGCTCGTCGGCTAGTGTATGCGCCTGAGACAATCATTCTATATTTAGGTCGCCCTTCAACCGTCGACGTAAAAAAATAGGCATCACTGAGCTTATGTTGACGAACAAACGCATTTACTTCATCAATAGAATCAAGGCTTGCTACTTGAATAGTGTATTCATCTGGGTTTTGCTTAAACAGCCATTGGAATGCACCTTGACTACTTAAATTTACAGAGGTTTTTTTAGAGCTAGCAACTAAGGATCGATGCTGCTTTTTCACCTTCAACTTAGCCAATACTTGTTTATCCAGCACTTGCTTATTCATATACCCAACTTGCTGACACTTCGATTTCAGCTCGGCCTCTAGCGTCACATCTCCGCAACGGCTTTTCTGAAAAACAGATATCTTTTTCACCCATGGCTCACTCGCCACTTCGAGTGATTTAGCGGCTTCATTCGCCTTAGACCAACTTGAATAAGCGCCCGATAAAACTAAATGCCAGCCTTTCCCTGCACCCATTGGGCTTAAGAAGTGTGCGTCTTTTAGATTGTTAGATTTGATATAAGATGCAGCATCTTTAGCTGAGCCTAAGCTCGCCACCAAAATAGTGTAATCCGTTGGTGTTTGCGTAAACAACCACTGATAAACATCCTGATTATTCGCCCCACCCTTTATTTCTCCGCTGACACTTGCAACTACCTTAGTAGGTTCGACCTTTGCTTTCACAGGAGCTTGGGCTTCTAGCTTTTCTGCCTTTTTCGCAGGTGCAACTTTGGCCTTAGCCACTGGCTTAGCCATGATCTTGGGCTCCGCTGGCATTTTCTTCACCGCCTTTGGCGCGGCACTTAATTTTTTAGGCTTAGCTGAAGCGCCCAACATACCATTAATGGTTTGTAAATCTTCTGGGCTCAAACTGCCCACTTGCCGTTTTAAATTTAACAAACTGATAAGATAATCATATCTCACTTTAAGAAAGTCACGCTGTACGAAATAAAAATCACGCTTAGCATCTAATACTTCCACGTTCGAACTTACGCCCGTTTCAAAGCCTTTTTCTTTTGCCTTAACCGTGTTTTCTTGCGAGCGCATGGATAAACCCAAAGCTTTGGCTTTGGCAATACTGCTCACGACACCTAAATAAGCATTACGTGTTTCGCGCCGCACATTGGCCTTGGCCAGATCTAATTCATTCTCAGCTTGCTGCTTTTTAAACATGGACTCTTTTATTTTAGCGCGCAGAATACCGCCCTGAAAAACCGTCCAATTACCTTGCAAAACAATATCAGTGGTATCCACATTACTGCCGCCGCCGAACAAACTTCCGCCTGAATCTCGGTTGTTGAATCGCGCCACTAAATCTAAGGTTGGATAACGATCTGCCTGCTGTGCTTTATAGCTCGCTTGTGCGACATCAACTGCAGCTTGCAAGGCCTGTATGGTCAAATTACTCGCCAATGCACGTGCAATCCAATCTTCTTGATTTGCAGGCTCAGGCGGTGACATTTTTAAGTCTTCACGCAAAGATAACAAGCTGTCAATCGGCGCGCCCGTGATAACGCGCAAACCCTCTTCACGATCAATGACAACATTTTCGGCTTCAATTAATTGCGCACGATTAAACTCAAGACGCGCAACCGATTCTTGTACAGCAGAAGGATTACCTAAACCCACCTCTAAACGCTTATTCGCCAAATCAAGCTGTTGAGACATGGAATCACGCTCAGCCGTTGAAACAAAGGCATCATCTTTCGCCGCTAAGGCAAGTAAATAAGCTTCAGCGCTGCGCAACATCATTTCTTGTTGAGCGGCTGTATATTGGAAATCCGCTTGACGCATCGCGGCTTTGGACACTTTACGCTGGTTAAAATAATCCCAACGGAAAACTGGTTGCGTTAACGAGAGCGATAAAACATCCGAAGGATAATCAGACTCGCCGCTACCAAACACATCGTTTTCACTTTCATTGATAACTTGGTCGGTTTCAATATGCTCATAGCCTGCTCTGAGGCTAGGATAATATAAACCTTTAACTTGGCGACCCGCCTGTTTGACGGCCTCATTTTCATTTAAAGCAGCGCGTAGAATACTATCGTTGCCTAAGGCAAGTTGATAGATCGACATAAGATCCGCCGAATACACTTGCCCAGACAGTGCACCTAATAAGGCACCAGACACCACATTCAACCACCGACATTTATTTCGTCTCACCATCTTCTCCTTATATTTAATCTTGCTTATTATTACCAGACTAACTCAAGATTTTCATCTTAAACAATCGCCCATCATTTAGTTTAAGTCTTGTCACTTGCTTCACACAGATTTAAACTTATTTATTGTTGCAATAGGCTTCTGCTAGCCATGCCCCAATTTATCAAAAACTCATCTAATATGTCAATAAAACAATTTTGCTAATATAGATGATTAATCCTGATTGAATCCATTTAATTTCAATCGCTTACATCAACACCTCTGTACAGACTGATGATCCCCGTGTGGCAAAAGCCACAATAAACGCAATTAAATAACCAGCCATGCTTCTATTGCTCATTAAGCTGATAAGACATTAACCTGATGAGATAGAATGGATCGCTCTATGATAAGCAAAAAAATTACCTGCTAGTGATGGTTAAGCACTCCGCTAATGCTGAAGCTGCCACGCTGCCTTTTCGCTTAGTCGAAACACTGGGCATTGCCTGTGGGTATGAGCGATCATTTAAACTCAGCGCAAGCGACGCTCAAGGCAATATTCAGGCAAACCGTTACTTGCTGGGCATCAATACCTGCGACCTTGAAACGCGCGCTCTGCATAAGATCTGCCGAGAAATGCAGATGCCTGAAAATCTATTTCAATCATTTAATGCGGGCTTAAGCGAAGCCAATCTTATTTTCATTGGTTTTGAAGAAGGCCAACGCGGCCCAGGCATGTATAAAATCTATCTCGAGTACTGGGATAAAATTCAAACCAGGCTGCAAACGATCGTAGCCAAGGATGCGCAGCTGTTATTACACAAAGGCTTTAAATGGGCAATCGACGCCCCACAAAAGCAGGTCATCACCGAGTATCATACCCTTCCTAAGCTTGGCACAGATGCCCTCAAACAACGCATCCTTACTCAATATTTAAATAAAGCGAACGCTCAAAGCATCCATGCTGCGCTTAAGATCATCCAACAAGCAGCACTAGCCGTGCCCAAACAATGCTTTATTTATGTTGACGTAAGCGAACAAGGCAATCAACGGCAATCATTCGATGTGAATCTGTATCCAGCCCAGCTGTTAATCAAAGACATTTATCCTACGCTTTTAGAGGTATCGACTGCATTAAACATCGACATGAACTTGCTTGAGCGATTAATGGGCATCATCAGAGACAAGAACCTTGGCCATATTTCGGCTGGAACTGGCCGCGATGGCCAGCCTTATTTTACGGTTTATTATGAATACTAGGCTGCTTAATGACCAAGCATTGGTGGATGAAATCCAACATAGTAAACCCCTTCATCAATCAATAGTGGATGAATATTATCGCCGCTGTATTCCACTTTACCTCGATTTTATCGGCATTCATTGGCATACAGGGTTTTATCTAGACGATGGCCAGCCTGCCTCACCCAACGATCAAACCCGCATGATTCGCGTGACTACAGATTCAATCAACCTCAGTGCGCAAGATCATGTGTTAGATGTAGGCTGCGGTATTGGCAGTACCGCCTGCTTTCTCGCGCAAGAATATGGCTGCACCGTCACAGGGCTCACGCCCGTCGAAGATCAGCTCAACATCGCTCAAACATTTATCGAGCGCGCCAAACTAGTGGAAAAGGTTCACGTCGATCTTGGCCATGCCTCAGCTTTGCCCTACCCTGACAACCACTTTGACGCCCTCACGTTTTTTGAATCTCCCTGTCATTTCCCAGATCGAAAACAGTTTTTTAACGAAGCCTTTAGAGTGCTGGAACCAGGTGGAAGAATAGCGGGCGAAGACTGGTTGCTGACCCCCGCTTCAACCTCACAGCAGCAGCGCCAGCCCTTGAGCCAAGCCATCTGCCAACAATGGGCTATCCCTTCCTTAGACACTGGGCAAGCATACCAATCATTCATGGAAAACGCTGGGTTCATACAGGCTGAATATTCCGATATGCGCACTGAAATGTACATACAAAAAGGCTTTTCAGTCACACTGGCGCAACAAGCTGAACTACAAGCCGACATTAATAGCTGTGAAAACCCTCTGCTAAAACTCACCTTACAAGGCCTATTAACACTCGGCAAAGCCATCGATGCCAACGTATTCACCATCGGTAGGTTTACCGCCCTGAAACCCAAAAATGACTGATTTCCCAATCCATATTGCAGAAGAGCACTCCGCCACCTTAGCTATTTGGTGGCAACATCGCGCATCGCCCAAAACCGCCGTTTACATTGATGCCCACTTAGATTTACAACAAATAAGTGATGCGCATATTCACCAACTTAAGCAGTGCGAGCATCGTGATCAGCTCAACGCACTTGAAGCGCCGCACCATCTGAATCAATCTGATCAATACGCTTACGGCATCGAAAACTTTTTGCATGCCGCCCATGAGTTAAAACTCATTGATCGCTTAATTTGGGTCGTTCCCCCACATATTCCACGCAATTATTCTCAAGAATTACTGGCCTATATCCAGCAAATGGATGGTATTGGTTTCGAAGAAATGATGCGCTTTCAGCCTGTTGGGGAAAATGCACTACGCGGTACATTACTCGGTTTAGACATCACGCTTTGCGATTATTCAGCACTTGAACACTTGGCGCTTGAGCAGGATTATTATTTAGATATCGATATCGACTACTTTGTAAAAGTCCCTGAAGATCAGCTTTGGGTCGATCCCGCCATCGTCATTCAGAGCATTATAAAACAACTAGGGCCACCGACATTAGCGAGTATTTCTTTAGCAGTGAGCAGTGGTTTTACGCCTTTGTCTTTACGTTTTATTGGAGATTATATTGAATCTATCTTAAAACAAGACACTTCTGAATATCAGCATTTTCAACAACTTATTAATTTACATACCTCTCTCGCACAGAACCAATATGATCAAGCTGTTTCGCTAGGCCAACAACTAATTGAATCCAAACCAAATTGTGCTGCCAGCCACTTTATGCTGAGCAAGGCATTGAGCGCGTCGAACGCGCCTGTTGAGCAAACCAAAATCGCTCAACAACGCGCCGCCGAGCTAGATTCGGCCTATATTTACAATCTATCCAGCGAGGCTTGCGGCTTTCCAAACCGATTCAAACCGCTCTCGATCAATCAGCTCAATACGCTGGTCTCTCGGCTGAATGAACTAGATCCAGCTGATTCGCAATACACTCATATCGCCGTCGCCCAACTACTGGCCACCCATCAACACTTAAAACCTGCATGGCAAATTGCTCAAAATTTGAGCCCTAATATGCAGCATCATCCTGAGTTAATGCTAAATATCGCCCAAAGCTTAATCAGCATCAATCAACTTCATCTCGCGCTACCGTTGCTTGAAACCGCTGCAAAATCGATTAAAACACGCACCACCGCCGCTATGCTACGAGGCGATATTTATTTCAAAATGGGCGATGCCAAGCGTGCGCAACAGCAATTTAAACTGGCCAGTGAATATGCGCCAGCCTGGTTGCTACCGTTGGAACAACAGCTATTATGCCTTGAAGTATTAAGTGACACACTGGCGCATGAAAAACTAAGCAGTCAAATTGAAGCCCGAAAATACATCATGCAGGCCTCGCTCAAGACACATTCAAAGTAAAATATTACCGCTGAGCAAATATAAAAAACCGCATGCAAAATAATGATTCCAGCTGCAGATAGCTTAAATTTTCAAACTGATGCGCATCAACCTCTAGATTAAAACTTGTTGTTTTATCCATATTTATTTTAGGCATATTAGCGCTAAAAACCTGATATGTTTTCACCGGTTTAAGGCCTGCACTTCGAACAAGTTCCTGCGCCTGCTCAACTGAAAAACCCACGTTATCCGCCTTATCTTCACTCGCCATAAGCGTTTGCATTTTATTCAACCTTTTGTAATACCCTGCATGCTCAAAGCCAAGACATACCAAACCAGAAGGCACCATCCAAGCACCCAGCGCTTGCAACACGCCCAGCGGATCAGCAACATGATTTAATAACGCGCCACACACAATAAAATCAGCGCCATGATTCTCTGTAAAGACCAGCTCAGGATTGTCCGCATCAACAAGATACACCTCATCTAATATCTTGCCCGCAGCCCCTAGCCAATCCCGATTTGGCTCTAAGCCAATATACTGATCCGCGCCCGTATAAGCACGCATATATTCACTGCTTTGGCCTTTTTCACAACCAAAATCGAGCGCACACTGAACTTTAACTTGATGCTGAATAATGACGTTAATTAAATCAATATCGGGCGTTGAACTGAGCCGAGACTCGTATTGCATAGGGTGGTCAACACGACCAAGCCTAACAGGCGCAGGCGCATCATTTAATGCTTCATGTTGCGCATCTCGCACACAGGCTAACCAGCTGTCTTTATAATGCTGCTCAGGTTCTAAATGCGCGCCTTCACTCCACTCATTCCATGCATTTAAAAAAACAAAAGGCGGTTGTTCGCGTAATTTGACCTGCTCAAATAAAGCGGTTAAATACCGCCTAAACCGTGCTGGCCGCGAAGGCAATACCACTGTGCTAGCGCGCCCACGCCTGGGGGTGTTATCCCAAGCATGGCACGCGCCTGGATAATGAACTTTATGCCGCTTTATTCTGGCTAAACTACGCCGCCAAATTTGTTCTATCGAATACACTTTTAATCCTTCCATGATCAATGGCCTGCAATCATTTAGGCTACAAGAAGGTTGATGCTCAACCATGGCGTCGACGTAGTCTGGGTAAATCTGGTTGTCTTTAAAAGTGCCTTCTACCGCGACAATATGTATACCCACCAAACCCTTATCGACAGCCATTTTACGCCAATGGACAACCATTTTTTCAGCATTAGGAATATGCCCAATGCGGTAAATCAAGAACACTGGACAGCCTTCTACTTTGATATAGTTTTCATGCGAAAAATAAGGTATCAACGCATTAAAGTGATTTTCCCAATCCAGTTCAGTTCCATAATGTTGGGGCTGCAACACCTCATGCTCCTCGCCCGACCAGCGCCTAGACCAAGGTTCATTTGCCCAACATAAACAAAAGGGTAAATCAGGCTCGCCATCTTCAAGCATCTTCTCCAGCGGCTTTTCAAGTAAGCGCTTTCCCTTAAACCAGTAATGATAATAACAAAATCCGTAGATGCCATATTGCTTCGCTAAATTAGCCTGAGCGCGACGCGTTTCGTAATCACAGGCATTGTAATAACCCAAATCATTATCTAGTGTTTCAGGCTTAACGGGCTGACAATGGCCTGTAAAAAGCGGCTTAGCGTCATCGACTAATCGCCATTCTGTAAACCCCTCGCCCCACCATTTATCATTTTCAGGAATAGAGTGGAATTGCGGCAAATAAAAACAGATTGGCTTTACTTTCTGATGGCTCACTCAGCTTTACCTACCACTTTTTTAATGAATTCTCCTAGCGCAATATCAGGCTGCTTATCGTCTAAAATAAAATGTAAGCTTTGCTTTATCTGGCTGCGTTGCGCTTTGCGCCATTTTGCGTCTATTCCTAAGCGCACCGCCAATTCAATATAATGCATCTCATCGCTTGCGATCAAAGTTTCATATTGCATCTTCTTATAAAATGCCATGCTGTGCCTGCCGCGCATCCACCTGCCAGATAACGTCACCACGGGCACACCACAGGCCAGCGCTTCTAATGATGAATTACAGCCCGACCATTGAGGCGTATCGAGAAAAATATCGGCACATCGATTAAGATTAAAATAGGCATCACGATCCAATCTTGGCACAAAACACACATAGGTTTCAAACGTCAAATCTGCACGCTTAAAACACGCTGCCAATCTTGATTTTAGTTTCATCGTAGCAAGCGGTTGTCCTTCGATAAACACAAATTTAGCCGCTTGAACCCGCCGGGCAATAGCAACCATTAGCGCATCATGTTGCGGCAGATACTTAGATAAATTTTGCACACATAAATACACCACATCTTCTAGCTCAAGCCCCAATAACGACCGCTGCGCTGGCGGTGCATTGGGGTGCTCTGGTACACGCCAACACATGGATAAGCCGGGCAATTTTACTAGCTTTTCACTATAAGCACTTTGTGCATCAGCTGGCTCCATTAACGCACTACTGAGGAAATAGTCGATACTCGGAAAACCACTGCTAACAGGATGCCCCCAAGATGCACATTGCACCTCAGCTAACCTTTGCCTTGCCAGCTGAGCTGTCACAGGATGCATGCCAATTTCAGGGTAAATCAACACATCAATGTTATCGTCTTGAATCTGCTGCGCACATTGATCAGCGGATAAGCCTGCATAAAACTGCGTGGCTTTATTTTGTACCGCCGCTGTGATTGCATCGTACTTCGTGCCTGTATGATAAACAAACACTTGGCCTACTTTTAATAATGCATCAAACCAACTTTCAATGGGGATTTTCCAATTTGAATGGTCATAAAAATACGCAGAAACAAGGCCGACTTTAACCTCTTTATTATGCTGTGACGCACGTTTTAAAGGCCTGTTTTGCGCCATCATATCGCACAACATTTTCCCATAAATTGCCTGTAGCTCAAAATCGTTTCGTGCCTGATACGCCAGTAAAAATGGTTGCACCAGACCCACCGCTTCCTGTGCATGACGGCGCTTCTCAACAGTGGTTAAATCGAGCGCCTCTGAAAAAATTTTCAGCCTTTCAGCGTAAGCCTGCCGAGCGGATTGCATTTTCTCAACGGATACATAAACCGCTTCTAGTTCCACCACACAGCGCGCCCACTGCGCGCTTAAGTTTTCAGGCGTCAGGCTCAATGCTCGATCCAATACTTGTTTAGCGCGCGCGTTATCGCCAAGACTATGGCAGGCAATCCCTGCATTGATCATGGCTTCTGGGAAATCTGGCTTGAGCCTAAGTGCTTTTTCAAATGCCACTAAAGCAGGTGCAAGTTGGGCTTGATCATTCAATCCAGCGCCCAAATTATTATAAGCCTCCGCATAATTTGGATTAGCGGCAATGGCTGCTTTAAAACATTGAGTCGCAAGTTGCGCTTTCTGCTGATGTCGGTAAAGCACACCCAAATTATTATGTGCTTGCTCAAAACTCGGTTGCAGCGCAAGACAACGCAGATAACATTGCTCTGCTTGCGGAAAATCATCCACTAAACGATGCGCGTTGCCCAAATTATTATGCGCCTCAACCATGTCTGGATTTAACTGAATCGCCCGCATTAATGCTGTTTTAGCAGAAGACACTTTACCCAACTGCATCAATGAAACCCCTAGGCCGTTATGAACATCTGGGTTAGCAGGCATCAACTCAACCGCGCGGCGAAAGTATAAAACTGCCCGCTTATGACCGCCCTCATTTTGATATATTTGCGCCAAACTTGCGTGCGATAAAGCATGGCCTGGATCTAACAAGGTGGCTTGATGCACCAATGAAATAGCTTGCTTAGTTTCATGCTGGCGATACAAAACTAACCCTAGTAAATAAAGTGCATCTGGATGCTCAGGCACACGGGCTAAGATCGCTTGGTAGCCTACTTTCGCTTTATTTAAATCGCCTAATTGATGCGCCTGCTTAGCGAAGCCTAAAGCTTGATCAATCGACAGTAAAGAAGTTGGGTTCGAGGATGACATACTATTTGAATGGTATACTCTTTAATCATTCCAGTTCAATGAGAATCCATATTTAGATGTCATCTGTTCCAGTCGTTTCTACCGCAGTTTTGCTGCATTTATTTAACACGCAACACTGGCCTGATTTTTCTGACGCCCTTTGCAACATCAAAAAACCTTTCGATTTACTTATTAATCTCGTTGAAGGGACACATACAGCTGAAACGTTAGCTCAACAAGCCACCCTCATTAGGCAGAATTTCCCTGATGCACTGATCATCACTTCTGAAAACCGTGGCATGGATGTTGGTGGTATGCTTCGTCTATTCGATATAGCCTTGCA
The DNA here is from genome assembly GCA_036479635.1 of Arenicellales bacterium. GTDB lineage: Bacteria > Pseudomonadota > Gammaproteobacteria > Arenicellales > Poriferihabitantaceae > JAAELZ01. The sequence continues at coordinate 5,329 of JAZGFQ010000067.1, read as the reverse complement.
AAAAGACTACCAAGTCTTATTGTACGCGCACAGCAAATCAAATGATCAATGGCGCAAATCCATGCTCAACACCTTGACGCAAAACAGCTCAAAGTGCATTCAGTTATTAACGCAAAACTCAAAATCTAATCACACGCGCATTGGCATGATTGGCCACCATACTTACCCTTTTGATTACTATAATACGGGGCCTTTTATCGCGCTCATGTCTAAACTTGATATCACCTTAAACACACAGTGGGAACGCTACTTTAAACGCTTCCCAAACGCACGTTCACTGCCACTATCTCAGCGTATCGCCCACGCGCTTGATCAAAGCAAACTCGATGCGTCCATTGCCAACTTACGCCCTGAACTCGACCTAGATTACGCACAATACTATTTGGGTAATTTGCTTCAGACCAAACAACGCATGACAGCTGAGCGGCTAATGCAATTTCGCGCAGATCAAGTCATCCAACCCATGCCCTATTTTCCAGGGAATTTTTTTTGGATCAGTATGCCACTGGTGCGTTTACTGGCAACGCATATCAACTTCGAAGCGGAATATCTATCTCTGTCGTTTGAACTGAAATCCGATACACTCACCCAATCAAGAGCGCATGCTTGGGAGCGCGCTCTACCTGTATTTTCAGCTAAAAATAGCTATCAAATACTTGCTTTAACCCCATAGTGCTGAGCCGTTTATGACCAACATCATCTCAATCCAAAACCTATCTAAAACCTACGAAGGGGGCTTTCAGGCACTTAAAAATATCTCTTTAGATATCAAACAAGGTGAAATTCTCGCCCTGCTCGGCCCCAATGGCGCAGGCAAAACCACTTTGATTTCCGCTATTTGTGGCATCGTACAACCCAGCGATGGCACAGTGGAAGTCAATGGCTTTGATATCATCCAAAATTTTCGAGAAACCCGCAAGTTGATTGGCTTAGTACCGCAAGAACTCACCCTTGGCGCGTTTGAGTCGGTCTGGAACACCATCAGCTTAAGCCGTGGTTTATTTGGGCTAAAGCCTAGCCCAGCGTTTATTGAAAACTTGCTTAAAGAGTTATCGTTGTTTGATAAAAAAGACAATGAACTAAGAACCTTATCAGGCGGCATGAAGCGCCGCGTGCTGATTGCCAAGGCGCTCTCACACGAACCTAAAGTTTTGTTTTTAGATGAGCCCACCGCAGGCGTAGATGTTGAACTACGCAAAGATATGTGGAAAATTGTTGAGCGTCTGCGCGCTTCAGGGGTCACCATTATTCTTACCACGCATTACATTGAAGAAGCTGAGGCGATTGCTGACCGCGTCGGCGTGATCGCACAGGGTAAGCTATTACTGGTTGAAGACAAACAAGCCTTGATGCAAACCTTGGGTAAAAAACAACTGATGATTGAATTAAAACAAGCCACGCAAACCATTCCTGATGCATTAAATGCTTACCCTCTACTGCTTTCAGATGACGGCCAAACATTGACATACACCTACGACACTCAAGGTGACAGCACGGGTATCACCGGCTTATTGCAAACCCTAAGCAACACCGAGCTTAACCTTAAAGATTTGAAAATTGAGCAAAGCTCTTTGGAAGATATTTTTGTTGACCTTTTAGCGGAGAATCACGCATGAACATTCAAGCCATTAAAGTGATTTACCGTTATGAAATGCTACGTTATTTCAAAACACTCGGCCAAAGCGTGGCTTCGCCCGTGATTTCAACCGCGCTCTATTTCATCGTCTTTGGCTCAGCGATTGGCTCACGCATACAAAACATCGATGGCGTGCCGTATGCTTTGTTCATCGTGCCGGGCTTGACCATGCTGTCTTTGCTCACGCAAAGCATTGCTAACGCTTCGTTCGGTATTTTCTTTCCAAAGTTTACCGGCAGTATTTATGAAGTGCTTTCTGCACCTATTTCCTATTTTGAAACTTTGCTCGGCTATGTTGGCGCAGCGGCGACAAAATCAATGATATTAGGTGTGATTATTTTAATCACAGCCAGTTTTTTTGTTGAATTGAAAATTGCCCACCCGTTTTGGATGCTGGCATTTTTAATTCTCACCTGCATATCTTTTAGCTTGTTTGGCTTCATTATCGGCCTATGGGCAACCAATTTTGAGAAACTGCAAGTTATCCCTTTATTGGTGATTACGCCCTTAGTATTTCTAGGCGGTAGTTTTTATTCAGTGAGTATGTTGCCACCCTTTTGGCAAACGGTCACTTTATTCAACCCAGTGTTGTATTTAATCAGCGGGTTTCGGTGGAGTTTTTTTGAAGTCTCTGATGTGAGTGTTGGCTTAAGCTTGACGATGATTCTGGTGTTTCTGGCGTTATGTTTGGCGGTGGTGAGCTGGATGTTTAAAACGGGTTATCGTTTGAAGCAGTGATCTTGTTAGTGTCGTTTTGCTTCGCGGCGAATCTCTGATCTTGGCGAAGTGTCGCCCTCGAGTGTCGCCCTCGAGTGTCGCCCTTGAATGTTGCCCTTAGATTGCCGTGTCACTTCGTCCATAGCAAAGCCCCCCAAGCGCTTATACCACCTGTCCCGCGCTCCAACCTGACGACCACGCCCATTGGAAGTTATAACCGCCCAACCAACCCGTCACATCAACAATTTCGCCAATGAAATATAAGCCTGGCACCAAGTTTGATTCCATGGTTTTAGACGACAACTCATTGCAATCCACCCCGCCTAAAGTGACTTCTGCGGTACGATAACCTTCTGTGCCGCTGGGTTTTAATCGCCATTGTTGCAAGGTTTTCGCTATCTGTTTGAAGCGTTGATGCGTGAAGGATTGTAATCTTGTATCCAGCAAATCAGCTACTATAATTGCTTGTAACAAACGTTTTGGCAATAACTCTGTTAAGGCTGTTTTCAAGACGATATTCGGCTGTTGGGCCTGCCTGTCTTTTAAAAACGTCTCAAGATCATACGCTGGCAATAAGTTAATGTTAATAGTTTCACCTGCTTGCCAATAAGAAGATATTTGCAGAATAGCAGGCCCGCTTAAGCCGCGATGCGTAAACAAAACATTCTCGGTAAATTGCGCCCGCTCGTTGCTCACTTTCGCCTCAACCGCAATGCCGGCTAAATCTAACTTATCTTCAGGCTGCAAAGTAAACGGCACTAAACCTGCTTGAGTCGGCCAAATATTATGCCCAAAATATTCAGCGATTTTATAACCAATCGGGCTGGCGCACATTTTAGGAATGGATAAACCACCACTGGCAATGATTAAACGCGCAGCTGAAAACTCACCTAAGGCTGTGCGCACTGAAAACGCACCCTCTACATCTTGCTTAGCCGTATAAACTTCACAATTTAAAACAATCTCAACGCCCGCTTGCGCGCACTCTTTGAGCAACATATCAAGAATATCTTTGGCGCTGTCATCACAAAATAATTTACCTAAATCGCGCTCATGATAGGCGATATTATGCGCAGCCACAATCGCCATAAAATCCCACTGTGTGTAGCGGTTCAGTGCCGATTTACAAAAATGCGGGTTATGCGAAAGGTAATGCCGCGCGTCTATTTCCATATTCGTAAAATTACACCGCCCACCACCCGACATTAAAATTTTCTTACCCGCTTTATTGGCGTGATCGACTACCTTAACAGAGCGCCCACGCTTACCCGCTTCGATGGCACACATCAGCCCCGCAGCACTCGCACCGATAATGAGTACGTCTGTCATTTCAGTTTTTATCATAGCCAGATTATACGTTGCTTATGAGGGGAAACTTATTCTAAAATGACCCTTCAATTTTATAAATGAACAACGCACATGAAGCCCTTCACTGCTTTTCGAATCAACCGCGACGCGGATAAGAATATCCACGCCAGTTTCCAAGATATTCAGCTCGATGATTTAACCGCAGGCGAGGTCATCATTGAAGTGCAATGGTCTGGCATTAATTATAAAGACGCCTTAGCCGCCACGGGCAAGGGCCAAATTCTGCGCAGTTACCCTTTAAATGGCGGCATTGATTTAACGGGCTTGGTAATTGAATCTTCGGATGAGCGCTTTGCCGTCGGCGACGAAGTATTAGCCTGCGGCGGTGGTTTATCAGAGGTTTATGACGGCGGATATGCGCAGATTGCACGCCTGCCTGCAAGTATCTTGACAAAAATCCCAGCAGGTTTATGCCAAAAAGAAGTCATCACCATTGGCACAGCAGGCTTAGCGGCAGCATTAGCGGTGATTAAACTTGAGCGCAATGGCCAAGTGCCAGAAATGGGGCCCGTTTTAGTGACAGGCGCGACGGGTGGGGTGGGCTGCATTGCCATTGATATTCTTTCCAAGCGTGGTTTTGAAGTAGCCGCGCTCACGGGCAAAGCCGAACATAACGCATTTTTAACCTCGCTCGGTGCGACAGAGATCATTGATCGCCATACGCTTGAAATAAGCGCTGCGCCGATGTCTCGCGCCTTATGGGGCGGCGCGATTGATAACCTTGGCGCGAATGTTTTAAGCTGGTTATGCGCCACGGTTAGGCCTGAAGGCAGTATTGCCAGCATTGGCTTGGCCGCAGGCTTTAAGCTCAACACCACGGTGCTGCCTTTTATTTTACGCGGCGTGTCTTTACTAGGGGTTAATTCGGTTGAATTAACGCCTGAACGTAGAGCCGATGCTTGGGCGCGCTTAGCCACTGATTTAAAGCCGCAACATTTAGATAATATCATCGCCAAGGAAATTGATTTCAAAGCACTGCCTAATGCCTTTGATGATCTCATCAATAGCCAACAAATCGGACGTACAATAGTTAAAATTGCTTGAGCGCAGCGAAGCCTGCTTAGGGTATAATTTCCGACCTTATTAAAATGTTACGCTTACACTATCATGAGAAATAATACTGCCAATGCTGTTGAAACCAGCATCATCGCCAAAGACACCACCATCAAAGGCAATCTTGATTTTGCAGGCACGCTCATTGTTGAAGGTAGTTTAGAAAGCCAAGTAAAGGGCATGGAAATGACCATCCAGAAAAGCGGTAAAGTCAACGGCACATTAGACGTGCAAGCACTGAACTGCCACGGCACGGTTGAAGGTGATATCAATGCACAAACTGTTGTCATTCATAGCTCGGCGGTGATCTCAGGCGCGATTAACGCTGTTTCACTTGAGATTGAACCCGGCGCAACCATCAATGGCAGCATCAGCATGAAAACGCTTAAAACCGCTTCTATTCAGAAATTAAGCGATAAGCGCGCCAGCAAATAACGTACGCTTCATTTCTGCAAGCGTGCGCACATTAAATCATGGCACGCCGCTTTAAAATACTTCACACACCCACTTATTAATGCGGGCATTGTGTTCATTCTCTTAATCTTGCTTTCACAT
>JAZGFQ010000066.1:0-6566 GCA_036479635.1 Arenicellales bacterium | reverse complement strand
ACACCCCAGGCCGCGAGGTTAAATTCTCAAGAAACTCCTCGATGTTAAAATCAGCTTGAGCGGGATCAGACATTTTGATTAGAGCGCAGCCAGTGCGGTTTCAAACACCGCTCGAAACATCTCAGGCGTTAAGCGCTTGGTTTGCGTGTTATAACGGCTGCAATGATAGCTTGAAATTAGCTGCAAGCCTGACGGCAACGCGGTTTGCACATTATGTGCAAATGGATATTTGCTCAAGGTTAGCCCCTGCGCCTTTAATACCGCGCGATGCGCGATACCGCCTAAGCTAATCAACACCTTAAGGTTTGGGTCATGTAGCTCTGCTTTTAGAAATTGATTGCAGGTGTTGATCTCTGCGGTGGTTGGTTTATTCTCAGGCGGCAAGCATTTCACCGCATTACAAATGCGAATATTATTTAACTGTAAGCCATCATCCACACGCATAGCTTCTGCATGGGAGGCTAAGCCAAAGTGGTGCAAGGTTTCATACAACAACACGCCTGCGTAATCGCCCGTAAACGGCCGCCCCGTGGCATTCGCGCCGTGTTTTCCAGGTGCCAAGCCAACCAATAAAATCTGCGCTTTATCATCGCCGAAATTCGGCACAGGTTTACAGAAATAATCAGGGTGCTGCTGCTTTACTTCATCTAGAAAGTTCGCTAAACGCACACACTGGCGGCAATCAATATCGAATCGATCACTGGCCAGCAAAGGAGAGTTGCTGATATTGGCTGGAGTCACTAGAATCACCCTATTAATAATTAAATCGACTTGCGCAACAGCGCTTATTTATGAAAATTTCTGCATTCGACGTTCGCATCGGCCACCTCATTGAATATAAAGGTAAACTTTGGCGCGTGCTCAAGAAAAACCATGTTAAACCTGGCAAAGGCGGCGCGTTTGTTCAACTTGAGATGAAATCATTAGAGGGTACCAAATTAAACGAGCGATTTCGCTCTGAAGATAAAGTCGAAAAAGCTCACGTTGAACCACGCAAAATGCAATATTTGTATCAAGAAGGCGATGGTTATGTTTTCATGGATAGCGAAACCTACGAGCAAACCACGATTCTAGCCGAAGATTTAGGTGATCAAACGCTTTACTTACTGCCGAACACCGATGTGCAGGTGAATTTTAATAATGAACAGCCGATTGGCGTGGATTTACCTAATAACGTGGTGCTAGAAATCACTGAAACAGAAGTTGCGATCAAAGGCCAAACCGCCACGAGTAGCGGCAAGCCTGCGATTTTAGAAACGGGTTTGAAGGTTTCAGTGCCACAGTTTGTGAACGCAGGCGAACGCATTAAAATTAACACCGAAACGGGTTTATACGTCGAACGTGCGGATTAAACTTTAACCCTCCCCGTCATTGCGAGCGTATGCCAAAGGCGACACCTCGCCAAGCCTGCGGCAATCTCTTTAAGAATACAATATTCGTGATGAGATTGCCGCGTCACTTCGCTCCTCGCAATGACGGGGTTTCTCTTAACACCCCACAAAAACCATTATGTCTCTTTCTGAAGAAATCTTTAAAGCCTACGATATTCGTGGCATTGTTGATCAATCTCTCACGGTTGAAACCGTCACGCTCATCGGTCAAGCCTTGGGCAGTACTGCGCTAGAAGCAGGTGTAAAAGAAATGGTCATTGGTCGTGATGGTCGCCTTTCAGGGCCTAAATTCGCAGAGGCCTTAGCCAAAGGCATGATGGCATCGGGCATTGATGTGATCGATATCGGCCTTGTGCCAACCCCTGTGCTTTATTACGCCACCTATGAGCTTGGCACGGGCTCAGGCGTTGAGATTACGGGCAGTCATAATCCGCCTGAATATAATGGTTTGAAAATGATGGTCGATGGCGTAACGCTGTCGGGCGATATGATTCAAACTTTAAAACAGCGTATTTTGGACGGGGATTTAAAAACCGGCTCAGGCAAACTGAGACGCGTTGAAATGCTGGATAAATATATCGAGCGCATCACCTCAGATATTAAGCTCGACCGTCCGATGAAAGTCGTCATCGATTGCGGCAATGGTGTGGCAGGTGCAATTGCGCCACAGATTTTTAAAGCGATTGGTTGCGAGACCACTGAACTGTTTTGCGAGGTGGATGGTAACTTTCCCAATCATCATCCCGACCCTAGCCAGCCTGAGAACTTAATCGATTTAATTCAAGCAGTAAAAGACACCGACAGCGAGTTCGGCATGGCCTTTGATGGCGATGGTGATCGCTTAGGCATCGTCACAAAAGCAGGCGATATCATCTGGCCTGATCGCCAAATGATTCTGTTCGCGCGCGATGTATTAAGCCGTAATCCAGGCGCTGAGATTATTTACGATGTGAAATGCACCCGCACCTTGCCCGACGCCATTACCGCAGCAGGCGGCAAAGCCACCATGTGGAAAACAGGGCATTCCTTCATTAAAGCCAAACTTAAAGAAACGGGCGCGGCGATGGCAGGTGAGATGAGCGGACATATCTTCTTTAAAGAACGCTGGTATGGCTTTGATGATGGCGTTTACGCAGGCGCGCGCTTATGCGAGTTATTGTCTAAATTAAGCGATACGCCCACAGAAGTTTTCAACGCGCTACCTGACACGCTCAACACGCCTGAATTACGCTTAGAATTCGAAGAAGGCGAGCATTATAAATTCATCGAAAAGTTGCAAGCATTGGCCGATTTCCCTGATGCCGAAGTGCATACCATGGATGGCCTACGCGTTGATTTTGAAGGAGGTTTTGGGCTAGTACGCGCATCCAACACCACGCCGATGTTGATTATGCGCTTTGAAGCAAATGACGAAGCGACCTTGAAAGATATTCAAGAACAGTTTCGTGCAGTGTTAGTGAAGGTTGATGCTGAGGTTGAGTTACCGTTTTAGGTAATAAACACACCCAGTCATTGCGAGGCGCGAAGCAACGAAGCAATCTCAGAGCTACACTCGAGGGCGACACTTCGCTCGCAAAGACTAGGGACTTGCTGAACGTGTTTACTATGCTGGGCTAACAGCGTTGCAATCCTAGGCGACATTTCAACCAAGATCGAAGACTCGTTACAGCTACAACACTTCGCGATGAGATTGCCGCGCTTCGCTCGCAAAGACTAGAGGCTTGCTGAACGTGCTTGTTAGTTCAGGGTTAGAGCGCCCTATTTGCGATGATACGAAGGGTTGAACTTAAACGTTAAACCTAAAGTGCAACACGTCACCATCTTTTACGATGTAATCCTTGCCTTCTAGGCGTAATTTACCCGCTTCTTTTGCGCCTTGCTCGCCTGAGAGCGCAATAAAGTCATCATAAGCAATGGTTTCTGCGCGGATAAAACCACGTTCGAAATCAGTGTGTATCACCCCTGCGGCTTGTGGTGCGGTGGCATCTTTTAGCACTGTCCATGCACGCACTTCTTTCACGCCTGCGGTGAAATAGGTGATTAAATCTAAGAGCTTATAGCCTGTGAAAATCATGCGATTAAGGCCTGGCTCTTCTAGGCCCATTTCCGCTAGAAACATTTCTTGCTCATCTGCGTCCAGCGTGGAAAGTTGCTGCTCAATTTCTGCGCAAATTGCCACCACCTCGGCATCTTCAGTTTTCGCATATTCGCGAATAGCGTCTAGGTGTGGATTATTCTCAAAACCTTGCTCATCCACATTAGCGATGTATAAAGTCGGCTTACTGGTAAGCAGAAAGGTTTGTTTAAGTAACTCTTGCTGATCTTCGTCTAAATCTAAGGTTCTGACCAAATTGCCTTCGTTTAAATGCGTCAGCACGATTTCCAGAAAAGCCGCGATTTTGATTTGCTCTTTATCGCCTGCTTTTGCCGCTTTCTTAGCTTTTTGCAGCGATTTCTCAACGCTTTCCATATCCGATAGAATCAGCTCGGTATTGATGGTTTCAATGTCAGCCAATGGGTCTATCTTATTCGCAACGTGAGTGATGTTGCTGTCTTCAAAGGCTCGAACTACATGCGCAATGGCGTCGGTTTCCCTAACATGGGATAAGAAACGATTGCCTAAGCCTTCGCCCTTAGAAGCGCCTTCGACTAAACCTGCGATGTCTACAAACTCAATAGTTGTTGGCAAAATTTTCTCAGGATTAACAATCTTTGCGATCGCATCTAAACGCGGATCAGGCACATCGACCATGCCAACGTTTGGGTCAATTGTACAAAATGCGTAATTCGCCGCTTGCGCTGATTCTGATTTGGTTAAGGCATTGAATAAAGTTGATTTTCCAACGTTGGGCAAGCCCACAATTCCACATTTAAAACCCATGATATAACGCTCTTTAACTTTTTGAATGTAAGGTATTCATCGCTTGGCTGAACTCACCCGCGAGAATTTGTGGCAACACTGCCAGTGCGTGGTCTAAGCCCGCATCAATTAACTGCTCTTCAGCAGAGCTTGGGCGGTTTAGCACAAACGAAACCACTTTCGATTTCTCACCTGGATGCCCCACCCCCACACGTAAGCGGTGGAAATCTTTACTGCCCAGCAAATTAATAATATCGCGTAGGCCATTATGCCCACCGTGACCGCCACCTATTTTAAGTTTCATGCTCCCAGGTGGCAAATCAATCTCATCATGCACCACTAGAATTTCATCAGGCTCGGCTTGATAAAACTTAGCAAACGGCACTAAAGCTTCGCCACTTTTGTTCATATAGGTTTGCGGCGCGATTAACCGAATCACTTGTCCACTATGACGATAATCACCCACCAAGCCTTTAAAGCGCGAGTTCAAGCTTAAACTCACATTTTCGCTACTGCACAGCTTGCCTAAAAACCAAAACCCGGCATTGTGCCGGGTTTGAGCATATTGATCGCCAGGATTACCCAGCGCGCAAATGAGTTTAATCTGGCTCATATGGAGCCAATAAACGAAGGTTTAAAACAAAGACTACTCGTCGTCACTCTTCTCTTCAGATGCAGCATCTGCACCCTCAGCACCTTCAACACCCTCTTCAGCGCCTTCTTCACCTTCAACAACCACTTCTGGCTCTTCTTCCTCAGCGCGCGGTGCCGCAATTTGAACGATACCTTGTGTATCTTCGCCACCCGACACCAAGATTTGACTCTCAACGCCTTTAGGTAAGGTTAAATCAGCTAAAGTCATGGTCTCGCCCATGGCTAACTTACTGATATCAACCGTAATATATTCAGGTAAATCAGCAGGCAAACAAACGATATCTAATTCGTTGATGATACTGATCATCGCACCGCCTTCAAGGTTGATGCCATCACAATCATCTTCGCCCGTGAAGTGGAAAGGCACCGTCATGCTGAGTTTTTCTTTGCTACTGACGCGTTGGAAGTCAACGTGCATGATTTTCACGTCTGAAGTTGGGTGAAGCTGATAATCACGCAAAACAACTTTCTCAGAATTACCATCAATCACCATCTCTAGGATTGAGCTATGAAAAGCTTCATGGTCTAAACTGTGTAGAATTTTATTGTGATCGAACTTGATATTCACATTTGCGTCTTCACCGCCATAAACGATGCCCGGTACTAAACCTTCGTGACGCATGCGGCGCACTGAAGAAGTTCCGCTACGCTCACGCGTGTCTGCATTGATAACTAGCTTATTCGTCTTACTCATGGGTCTATCTCTATTTAAAATTTGTTGTGCCTATAAAATAATCACAGCTAAAAAGCCGTTGCTATTCCATAAACATACTACTGATCGATTCGCCTATGGCGACTCTTCTAATCGACTCAGCTAAAATATTGGCGATGCTGAGCTGCCTAATTTTCGAACACGCCTGCGCTTCAGGGCTAAGTGGGATGGTATTGGTCACCAATAACTCATCTAACTCTGAGCCATTAATGCGCTCAATTGCCGGCCCTGATAACACTGGATGCGTACAACAGGCCAACACCCGCACCGCACCGTGTTCTTTCAAAGCTTTCGCCGCTTCACAAAGCGTATTAGCCGTGTCGACCATATCATCCATCAACACGCAGGTTCGCCCTTCAACATTACCGATAATGTGCATCACCTTCGCCACATTGGCTTTCGGGCGACGCTTATCAATAATGGCTAAATCTGTTTCCAACTGTTTGGCCATGGCACGCGCACGCACTACACCGCCCACATCAGGCGAGACCACCATCAGATTTGGAATCTGTTGGCGATATAAATCGCTGATTAACACTGGCGCACCGTAGATGTTATCTACCGGCACCGAGAAAAAGCCCTGAATTTGGTCAGCGTGCAAATCCATGGTTAATACATGGGTTGCACCTGCCTGAGCGAGCATTTTCGCCACTAACTTTGCCGAAATCGCTACGCGCGCAGTTCGCGGGCGACGATCTTGGCGGGCGTAGCCCATATAAGGCAACACCGCTATAATTCTATTTGCCGAGGCACGTCTCAGTGCATCGAGCATAATCAGCAACTCCATTAAGTTGTCATTACTGGGCGCGCAAGTGGGTTGAATCACGAACACATCGCGCATTCGCACGTTTTCCATTAACTCAACGCTGATCTCGCCATCGCTGAAGGTGGACACCTGCGCCTTGCCGATTGGCACGCCCAAGCGCGACGCCACTGCCTGACTTAACTC
>JAZGFQ010000065.1:0-4974 GCA_036479635.1 Arenicellales bacterium | reverse complement strand
AAATGCGGGCATCGCCTTTCAGGCCATCGGCGGTGGTAACCTTAAATACGATGACCCTGCGGGCAGCATCAATAATGCTATTTCTGCGAATACGGGGCAAGCCATTGAGTTGGATGGCATTACACTCATAGCGCCTGGCTTTGAAGTATCAGGTGACGTCACGACCACCAACACCAGTTCAGGCGCATCGATTGATATCAATAATGTAAGCGGTGCTAACGTACTTTTAGATTCCATTAATATTGCAGGCACAGGAATAGTGCTAAATAGCAATGCAAGCATATGTAATTTTGGGAGTACCACAATAAACAATCCTACTGGAGCAGGTATTGCAATACTTGGTTCAAATGGTAATGTTAATTTCGGTGATGTTGATATTACTGGCTTGACCGCCAATACGGGTTTAGATCTAAGTGATGCAGACTTTGACGCGCAAGTCATTTTCACTACGCTGAATATCACTGGCACTGGCTTAGCGGGTTCGAAAGGAATAGATTTAAGCAGTATTGACAGCAACCAGAATATCTCTATCAATATGCCAAGCACTATTTCAAATGTTCAGATTGGCGTAGATTTAAGTAATGCCCAGCTTGGCCTTGGCAATGGTTTACCCCCTGCGGGCGCAATCTTTAGATATGGTGATGGTGCAAACCCTAAACAAAGTTCGATTGACACTTCTGGCATTGCAGCCAATAAATCGATAGAAATTACAGGTTTAAATACTACAAACGGCGCTTATGACTTTATTGATGTTGAACTGAGCAATACAAGTAATTTAAATTCTTCTCCAGTTAATTTATTACTTCAGGAGCCGCCAAATACAAACTTAAGTGTCAATCAGAATACCGCCAGTGAGGCGGGTGAAACGATTATTGTCATCACAGCGACAAGCAGTGAAACTGTATTCAATGCTCAAACTGTCACCATTAATGTTAAAGGTACAAACGTTCTCAATACAGATTACACCCTGAGTGATGGGGGTATGATTGACATTAATAGCGGTCAAAATAGCGGCTCAATCACCATGACGATCGTTAATGATGATCTTGTAGAAGCGATTACCGAAAATGCTGTGATTGAAATATCTGGCACATCTATTGGATTAACCGAAGGATTAACGATCTCACAAACGGTGGCGATTACAGACAACGATGCCGCCACTATTTCTATTTCCGATCGATTACGCAATGAAGGCAATGGGGGCGGGAATAGAGATTATAATTTCACCGTGACATTAAATAAAAGTGTGGATACCGATGTTGCCATTGATTTTGCAACCACAGACAACACGGCTACCACTGCAGACAGCGATTATTTAAACCAATCTGGAACCCTTACATTTTCAGCCAATTCCAGCGCTGGCGCGACAAAGATCATCACTATCGTTGGGCTTCATGATGATTCCACAGAACCAGACGAAACATTTTTTGTGGATCTTTCTAATATTGCTGCAACGGGTCGAAATGTTACCTTTTCTGATAATCAAGGGCTTGGCACGATTCGCGATGACGAGCCAGACAATGATAATGATGGAATATCAGACACAGATGATCCAGACGATGATAATGATGGCATGCCAGATACGTGGGAAGATGCTAATGGCTTAGATTCATTCGTTAATGACGCTGCGGGAGACGATGATAATGATAATTTGAGCAACCTTGAAGAGTTCCAAGCGGGCACTAACCCACAAGTGAATAATAGCGATAACGATTCTCATCTAGATGGTGATGATAACTGTCCATTAGATGATAATGAAGATCAGGCCGATGCTGACAATAATGGAATAGGAGATATATGTGATGAAGAATCAGACAGTTTCTGCATGCCCATAAAAGCTTCTAGCGGTGGCATAGTTATTATCTGCCTGTAATGTAATCTAAGAATAAAGCTAGCTCATCTTCCTAGGTCAGCCGTTAGGTTTACAGGTCATATACTCTTGTAAACTCATCTTATTCCAATGACTGCGAGATCAATTACTGATGATGCTGTTTAGTCTTGGGTTCTGATGCCTCTCCCGCCTTACGCAAACGCTATGTATTACCCACACCACAAATCACGCTGATCGACATCCCCAGTGCCGTGATCCAAAGCTGGATATAACCCGCATGGCAGCAGGCGCCATCATCGCGTTATACACGCCTGCCCAAATAATGTTCTGCTAGGCCACGCGTTGTGCTTTGCGTGCGATATGCATTATTTTGCTGACTTTTGAAATATCATCTTCCAGTAAAATTGAATCGCTGTTAACCTTGGATAAGCCTGTATTGCGGGCTAAAGAGATCGGTTCTGATCAAAAGCCATGCTTATTTTTTATTGGCTTTTTTTTCCTTTTTAGCAGCTCTCTTTTCTTTCAATGTTTTCTCGGATTTCTTTTTTACTGTCTTTTGTGCGTCTCGGCCTTTAGCCATGATTTTCTCCTTTCATAGTAGTTAATATATTAAACGTCTGCTACAGAACATAATGGTGAGTTAAGCTTGTCATGGAAATAATTCAAGCATAAGCCATTTAAAAAAACACATCATGAAATAGCAGGCCAAATGTTGAAATTAAAGATCGTTTAAAGCACTTCAGTTTCAGTAATTTCAGCGCCGAAAAAGCAATGTTACTTAGGTTTGACGCGTATAGACTATATCATAACACCTTAAGCGAACACCTGTGGTTGCTGTTGAAGTTTTTATGGGGCGATTGATATTGAAAAGCCTCGAGGCATTACTAAAATCTGTATACCTTAAACAGATGAATCTTAAACATGAATCTGGCAAAATCCATGCATTCCTATTTATTGCGTTTTAGTTCCCAATGAAAAAAATCAATATCGGCATTATCGGCGGCACGGGTTATACAGGCGTTGAGCTGTTGCGCTTACTGGCTGCGCACCCTGCGGCGAATGTGTTGTGCATCACCTCGCGTAGTAATGAGGGCATGCCCGTCAGTGAGTTATACCCCAGTTTGCGCGGTCATTATGACCTAGCCTACCAAGCGCCTGCGCCCAGCTTATTTGATGATTGCGATGTGGTGTTCGCCGCTACGCCCAATGGCGTGGCGATGCACTATGCCGAAGCCTTATTAAAGAAGGGCATTAAGCTCATCGATTTTTCAGCGGATTTTCGCATTCAAGATGAGGCGCTGTGGTCAAAGTGGTATGGCATGGAGCATGCTTGCCCTGAATTATTGAGCGAAGCCGTCTATGGTTTGCCAGAATTTAAGCGCGACGACATTAAAAACGCGCAAATCTTAGCCAACCCCGGCTGCTATCCAACGGCGGTGCAATTAGGCTATATGCCTTTATTAAAACAGGGTTTGATTGAAACTGATTCTTTAATCGCCGATTGTAAATCAGGGGTTTCAGGGGCAGGGCGCGGCGCGGCAGTGGGGAGTTTATTCTCTGAGGTGAGCGAATCGGTTAAAGCTTATGCCGCCAGCGGCCATCGTCATCAGCCTGAAATTGAGCAAGGCTTGCAAGAAATGACGGCTGAGCCGATTAAAATGGTGTTTGTGCCGCATTTAATGCCGATGATTCGTGGCATCCATGCAACCTTATATGCAAAGCTGAAAGATAATGACGCTGATTTACAGGTAATTTATGAAGCGGCCTATAAAAATGAGCCTTTTGTAGATGTGATGCCCGCAGGCTCGCACCCTGATACTCGCAGCGTACGTGGCACGAATATGTGCCGAATCGCGGTTTATCACTTGAAAGAAACCCAAACAGCCTTAGTTTTATCAGTAGAAGATAACGTGGTGAAGGGCGCGGCTGGCCAAGCGATTCAAAACATGAACATTATGATGGGCATTGATGAAGCGACAGGGCTGAATTTGCCTGCTTTAGTGCCCTAAACTCACTGTTTGATTAATGCCGTGTTGCACGGTTAGCTGTGGCATAATCGCCGCGTTTTATTTCACACTTAATATAAGGTTTTATCCATGAATTTTTTTATCTCTGATGCTTATGCACAAGCCGCTGGCGGCGCAAGCAATACTTTAGTGAGCTTGTTGCCGATGGTGTTGATTTTTGCCGTCTTTTATTTTTTACTAATTCGTCCACAGCAAAAGCGCCAAAAAGAGCATCGCGAAATGGTCGCAAATATTGGTAAAAATGACGAAGTGTTAACCAATGGCGGCTTACTTGGAAAAGTAGTTAAAGTTGGTGAGAGCTATGTTTCTATTGAGTTAGGCGAAGGCATGGTGGTTAAAATGCAAGCCAGCGCTGTTAGCCAAGTGTTGCCAAAAGGCACCTTAAAAGCGGCGTAATGTTGCTTTATGTTTAATAAAATCAGCGCATCGCGCTGATTTTTAGTTTTGTCATTCCTAAAATAGTATCTAGTCTTATGCTTCGCTTCCCACTTTGGAAATATATTATTATCCTCATCGTCTGTGCGGTGGGTTTTCTGTATGCCGTGCCAAACTTATTTGGCGATGATCCGGGTATCCAGATGCGTGGTTCGCGCGGTTTATCTATCGAGCGTAGCTTGGTTACCGAGATTGAGCAGGTTCTCCAAGAAAACAATTTGTCAGCGAAAGGCATTAGCTTTGCGAATAATAATGTTGAAATTCGTTTTGACGATAACGAAACGCAATTTCGTGCGCGTGAGAAACTAGAAGCTGTCTTCGGTAAAACCAATACAGTCGCACTTACGTTACTCCCCGCCGCGCCGCAATGGATGACGGACCTGGGCTTATCGCCGATGAATCTAGGCTTAGATTTACGCGGGGGCGTGCATTTCTTGCTCGAAGTTGATCTACAAAGCGCAGTGAATAAATCCAGAGACCGCGCTTTGACGGATATCAAAGCTGAGCTACGTAAAGCAGGGGTGCGCTATAAGAGCGTCAAAGCCAGCTCAGATGGCTCGATTGATGTTTTATTACGTCAAGCCAAGCAATTAGATCAAGCAAAACGCACCATTAGCCGTAACTTAACAGAACTGACGGTGGCGGACGTGCAAGGCGATACAGGCATTTCATTAGACAGCT
>JAZGFQ010000064.1:0-2398 GCA_036479635.1 Arenicellales bacterium | reverse complement strand
AAGTTGGCTGATTTTTTTCTGCGCGTGTATATATTGCTGGTTTTTTTAATCTTTATTTATATCGAAAACGCCACTTTTCCATTCTTCGAAGAGTTTGACGTTCGCCCTAATGCTTTATTTATCAATTATCTAGAATATCCCAAAGAAGTCTTTGGTAATATTTGGGTCAGCTATAAGCCCGAGCTGTTCATTAGCAGCCTGATGCTGATTGCCTTTAGTGTTTGGTTCTGGCAGCGCTCAAAGCATTTTTTTTTAGAGGTGTACACCCTTAGTTACGCGAAACGTGCTTTACTTTTTTTGCCGATATTCATCGTGCTATTCATCGGTATTCGCTCTTCCTTCGCGCATCGCCCTGCCAATATTTCAGATGCGACTTACACCAATAGCCACCTAGTGAATGAGATCACTAAAAACTCAATGTATGCCATTGGCTATGCTTATTATTCTCAAAAAACCGCTGCTTTTGATTTAAGTCGTTATGGCCACATGAGCACCGAAGAGGCTTATCAACGTATGGGCGCTAGGCTAGACATTGAACCTAATCGTTGCAGCATACCCTTTGCACGCGAAGTCATCAGCCCTTTCAAGATGGATAAACCAAAGAATTTAGTCATTTTCATTCAAGAAAGTTTAGGCGCGCAATTTGTGGGCGCACTCGGTGGCGCGCAAGGCATCACCCCAAATCTTGATCAGCTCTCAGAACAAGGCTTATGGTTTAATAATCTATATTCAAACGGCACGCGCAGTATTCGTGGCTTAGCCGCATTGACCGCAGGGTTCCTGCCCGTGCCTGGCAAAGGAGTCATCAAGCGCAATAAATCTCAAAAAGACTTCTTTAGCGTGGCGCAATTACTTAAGCCTTATGGCTATGAAAGCCTGTTTATCTATGGCGGCGAAAAACGCTTTGATAACATGGCATCATGGTTTTATGGCAACGGCTTTGATGAAATCATCGATGAAGAGAAGTTTATCAACCCTAATTTTCACGGCATTTGGGGCGTGAGCGATGAAGATTTAGTCCTCCGTGCCAATCAAGAATTTGTTGCGCGTCATGCGCGCCAGCAACCTTTTGTTTCGGTGATGTTCTCTACCACCAACCACACGCCGTTTGAGTTCCCTGAAGGGCGCATTGAGCTGATTGACGGCGTGGAAAAGAACTCTGTTGAAAACGCGATTAAATTTGCCGATTACGCCATTGGTGATTTTATTAAGCAAGCGCGCAAAGAAAATTATTACAAAGACACCATTTTCTTAATTGCCTCAGATCATAACGTGCGAGTTTATGGGGATGACTTATTGCCGTTTAATTTGTTTAAAATTATGGGGTTAATCTTAGGCGAGAACGTGCCCACGCAACAAGTCTCGCGGCTCACCATGCAGCCTGATTTACTCGCGACGGCTTTAGATTTAATTGGCATTGAAAAACTACGCTACCCTATTTTAGGCCACAGCATTTTTCAGAATCACCAGAAAGATATTTCCTTAATGAAATTCCATCAAATGTATGGTTTAAGAGTCGGTGATGATATCGCCATCATTCAGCCTGAACTTGAAGCCGTCACCATGAAAATACAAGACGGCCATCTTGTTAATGCACCCCATCAACCTGAATTAGAGCAAGATGCCTTGGCATTTATTATTGGCACCAACGCCTTGTACCAGAATCAAGCCTATCGGCCAGTGTTAGCGCAAGATTGCCTCTAGGTTTAATCCAGCTCACTCACCAACTTTTTGATATAAGCCAAACGTAATTTAGTATCTTCTTCTAATCGAGTGATTTCATTCGAAATCAATACTTTAGTGTCCGTTTTACTATGCTTAGATTTCACAATCTCGCGCAGTTCATCGGTGGCCTTAGATAAGAACGGAGATATTTGATAAACGATCTCGCTTTTATTGGTGCCACTATCCGTCATCACCATGCGCTGCGCACGACCAAACTTGAACTTCTTACTGACTGGCAAAAATGAGCCTTTTTGACGCTTATATACAATGCGCAGATGATCTTCGTTATTATGTGTGACTAAAGTAAAACGCTGAATGTCTTCAGGCGCACCGATGCCCATTTCGGTCAAGGTGGGATAATTTGACATATATACTCCTCTGGTTGATTAGCCAAGATGGCCTTTGAAAAGATGTGGGCAATTTATAGCGCTGCCTCTGCGCTTAAGCTTAGTCCTTTCCTTGCTGCGGTTCAACCATCAAGCTAAACCCATTACCTTATGTTCTTGAAATTGTTAATTAGCCACTAATCCGTAGTGCTGTTTTTCATCTTCTTTTAAAATGCGTTCCTGAAACACGCGCCATTGGCCATCTTCTTCAAGCCTAAGCAACACCTCTAAGCCGTTCTCAACCACATGGCCATCGACTGCCGTCAATACTTCTAAGGTGATGAACA
>JAZGFQ010000063.1:0-13861 GCA_036479635.1 Arenicellales bacterium | reverse complement strand
CAATTCTATGAAACTAACGTGCTTGAAATTTTAACTGCGGGTGGCTGGCTGATCTGGCCGATTATTATTTGCTCGATTATTGCGCTTGCAATTATCATCGATAAATATCGTTCTTTGCAGGATGATCGGATTTTGCCTAAGGGCTTATACGATAAAATCGAAAATCTAGTGCAAGAGAAAAAACTCACTAACGCACATTTAAATGCGATTGCAGATCAATCTCCCCTAGGCAAAATATTTGCCACTGCGGTTACTCACGCGCATGTTAGCAAGGCCGAACTTAAAGCAACGGTGGAAGACAGTGGCCGGCACCAAGTGCACGCGATGGAGAAATATCTTAATAGTTTAGGCTCTATCGCTGCCATGACACCTTTAATTGGCTTGCTTGGCACGGTAGTGGGCATGATTAAAGTGTTTGCTGCGATTACTGCCGTGGGCATTGGCCAGCCTCAAGAATTGGCCGAAGGCATTTCACAAGCGTTGATTACCACCGCCGCAGGCTTAACCGTAGCGATTCCTTCGCTGATGTTTTATCGTTATTTTAAAGGCCGTATTGAAACGCTTTCGATTGACATGGAACGTGAAGTATTGCGTTTATTTGGCTTGATTGATCGCATCAAGGCCAGTGAAAAAGCCAGCGAAATACAATCAGAAAAACCTGCGCCTGAAAAAGATAATCACCGTCAAGACGCAGCTTAATACCTGTTTTAATCACGCATGAAGTTTCACAAAAACCAAGAAGAAGAATTAAGCCTGAATCTTGCACCGCTGATTGACGTGGTGTTTTTATTGCTGATTTTCTTTATGGTCACTGCCTCTTTTACGCAAAACACGGCGATGGATTTAACCTTGCCTGAAGCGCAAACAGGCGAGCAAAAAACTTCCCTCACAAAAGAGAGTTCTCTTAATATATCAGTGAACGCTTTAAACGAAATTCAATTAATGGCGGGCAATACTCAATTCAGCATCATTGCGGCAAACGAAACCGTCAAAGGGCTTTCCAACAAAATTAAGCTTGCGGTGAATCAACTCAAAACAGATTCACCCACCATTATTATTGAAGCGGATAACTCGGCCAACCACGGAAAAGTAATTCAACTGATGGATGCCTTAAGCCAGTTAGGAATTCGTAAAATACAGTTTGCAGTAGTGCCAGTTCAACCTTGAATTTTTGTGCTTGGGGCTTTATCGCAATGTTTAAGAGATTGCCACGCGTCACTCGCAATGACAGCATAGTTTAAAGACATGACATTCACTAACAATAATCGCCATGTTCAGGTCATTCAAAGCACATTTGATGCCGAATTTAATGACACCTTATTTCAGCAATTCTTAGCCGCCGAACTTTTAGATTCAGTCAAAAAAACCCATTTTTTTAATGGTCGTTTTGAGAACCTTTATTTAAGCGATCAACACGCGCCATTACTCTTGGATTTAAAAACAGATGCCCGCGCTTACGCCAGCCAAATCATTGGCCGCCCTGTGCGAAAAATGGGTTGTTGGTTTAATGCCATGCCGAAAGGCAGTGAAACCACCTTACACAGCCATGATGATGACGATGAAGTGTTATCTGGGGTTTATTATATTCGCGCACCGCAAGGTTCTGGCAAGCTTATTATCCATACACCTGAAGGGAAAATAACCCACACCCCCCAAGCGGGCCAATGGGTGTTTTTCTCACCGCAAATACCGCATGAAGTCAGCGAGCATCTTGCGGATGATTTGCGCTTATCTGTTGCGTTTAATTTTTCTTAATCCTATTAGCTGCGCATGGTAATGAGTGCCTCAGAAAGCAGTTCATCTAAAGCACGTTGAATATCTTTATCCATGCCCTTGGCATCAGGATATTGCGCTTGCAAGGCATCAATTAGCTCGCCCACGGAATATTTGCCTTCGCACAACTGCCAAATCATCATGCTGGAATCATTAAGCTTAACCCGCTTTTCATCACCTGCTTTATTGAGCAGCCAGCAGCACGGGATTTTGTTCACCTCAATGTCTTCGCATTGAACGGGAATGGCGCCAAGTTCGAATGTTTTATGTAAAAATCCTAGGCTCATATCATCGCTTTATGTTTAGCTTATTTTCAAAAGTCTGCGCATTGTAGCATTGCTATAATGCGCCCACTTCGCGCAATTAAATAAATTTAACCATGCTTTTATTCATCCTGTTAATTTTACTGCTGGCCTTGCTCCTGTTAGCGGGCAAACGCTTTAGCACACCGGCTGCCTATGGCCAAAACTCACTCAGCAAAAATGAGCTATTTTCGGGTGAATTAATCGTTGGCACTTATAACATCCACCGCGCACGCGGATTAGATGGCCAGCAAGATTTAAGCCGCACAGCCGAGGTGCTTCGAGGCGCAGATATTGTCGGCATCAGCGAAGTGCAGGGCTGGGCCAATTTAAAGCGTGAAAATCAACTATTATTACTGGCCAGAAAATTGAATTTAACGGGTTTATTTTGCCCCACGCAATTTAGGTGGCTGCACCAAGATCGTGGTAATGGTATTTTAAGCCGCTTTAATATTACCCAATGGTACAGAGAACCATTAGCTGATAGCACGGGCAAACACGCGCGATGTTTATGCCGTGCAGATATTCAATTAGGTGAGCTGATTGTGCCTGTGTTCAGTACGCATTTAGCCAGAAGAACTGACCAAGAAATTCAATTAAACACGGTATTTGATCGTTTTATGAACCACGATACTGCGATCTTAATGGGTGATTTTAATGTTGCAGCTGATTTTCCTTTATTGAAGTCTCTTATCGAAAAGAGCGGTGCGCAAGATGCCTTAATTACGCTTAATCAGACAGATAGAATCGATTGGATACTATGCAAAGGATTTGATGTGCTTGACGCAGGAATGAATGATTCCTCCGCGTCTGATCATCCTTATTACTGGTGTCGCTTACGGCTAACTCAAAAATAAACGAGGGCGTTTATTCATTTTAAGCGTCGCCAGAATTAAGCGTCGTCCGAGCCATTGCGATCATCTTGACGATCATTCTCATGCGGTTCAGCCACCACATTTTCAGCGGCTAAGCCTCTGTCTCGTTCAATGAGATCAAACTCCACTTTTTGATTTTCATATAAAGTGCGAAAGCCTTCGCCTTGAATTTCTCGGTAATGCACAAATACTTCCTTTTCATCACCAATATCGATAAAACCGAAACCTTTTCGGTGATCAAACCATTTTACTTTACCACTGGTTCGCTCAGACATAAACCATACCTCACTTCTAGGGTTGTGAGACCTACTTACATCTTAATCTCTTAAAATTATTATATATACTTCTTTACATATTGTAGCAGAAAGCCGCCTGAAAAAAAGCGGCTGAGCCGAAGGCTTATTAATGAGCCTATGCTTAATTATCCATCAAACTTTATTATTTCGGTAATCTAGCCCTGCAACCATTGCGCAATATCTTGCGCGTAATACGTCAACACGCCATCACAACCTGCGCGCTTAAAACCCACCATTGCCTCCATCACCACCGCTTGCTCATCCAGCCAACCGTTCTGGCTGGCGGCTTTTAGCATGGCGTATTCACCGCTAACTTGATACGCAAAGGTCGGCGCACCAAAGGCCTCTTTAGCGCGGCGAATCACGTCTAAATAGGGCATGCCAGGTTTAACCATAATCATATCTGCGCCTTCGGCTAAATCTAAGCCAATTTCATGCAAAGCTTCGTCGCCATTGGCTGGGTCCATTTGATAGCTGTATTTATTACCACCTGCCAAGTTTTCAGCTGCGCCAACGGCATCACGAAACGGCCCGTAATAACTTGAGGCATATTTAGCCGCATACGCCATTATTTGCGTATTGGTATACGCGTTTTGCTCCAAAGCTTCGCGAATAGAACCAATGCGCCCATCCATCATATCCGATGGCGCGACGATATCTGCGCCCGCTTCGGCGTGCGATAACGCTTGTTTAATTAACACCTCAACCGTGGCATCGTTCACCACATAACCAGATTTATCTAGCAGGCCATCTTGTCCGTGAATGGTGAATGGGTCAAGCGCGATGTCGGTCATCACGCCTAATTCTGGCACGGCATCTTTAAGCGCACGCACGGCACGTTGAGCCAAACCATTTGGATCATAAGCCTGTTCGGCGCGCTCGGTTTTTACCTCAGGCGGAGTCACTGGAAAGATCGCAATCGCAGGAATCCCTAAGCTGTGCCACCGTTTGGCGGACTGAACTAAAATATCGATACTCATGCGTTCAACGCCGGGCATTGAAGGCACAGCTTCAGTTTGATTTTTTCCTTCAATCACGAACACGGGCAGAATTAAATCATCCACCGTTACCTTGTTTTCACACACCAAGCGCCGCGAGAAATCATACGCGCGCAAACGGCGCATGCGTGTATTGGGAAAGTTTCTAGAAAATATTTGATCTGACATAAAAACGCCTACTTATTTTAATTCTAAATTAAACTGCAATGAAAAATCAGTGGCGCGAACGTGCTTAGTCAGCGCCCCCACAGAAATATAATCCACGCCTGTTAAGGCAATTTCGCGCAAGGTCTCTAAGGTAACATTGCCCGATGCTTCTAGCTTCACATCATCCGGCTTTTGCGCCACCGCTTCGCGCATCAAGGCTAGGCTAAAATTATCTAACAATAAGCGTTTTGCGCCTGCCTCCAAGGCTTGCTGCATTTCGCTTAAGTTTTCAACTTCTACTTCTAGCAGCGTATTTTTTTGTGCATTTTTCATCGCTTGATCTACCGCTTTTTTAACTGAGCCTGCCGCACGGATATGATTCTCTTTAATCAATACGCCATCATATAAACCAATACGATGATTCTCAGCGCCGCCCACTTTAGCCGCATATTTTTGCGCCCTACGCATCCCAGGAATAGTTTTGCGTGTATCTAAAACCTGCGTGTGCAAGCCGTTTAATTGCGCTGCATATTCATGTGAAACGCTGGCCGTGCCTGATAAGGTTTGCAATAAATTAATCGCGGTTCGCTCAGCCGTTAAAATGCTGCGTGCATTACCACTGATCAAGCAGATGGTTTGATCAGGTTGCATCATCTGCCCTTCCGATAATTGCCAATCTAATGTCACCTCTGCATCAACGCGTTTAAACGCTTCATTAAACCAAGGCACGCCACACAGCACAGCTGTTTCTCTGCAAATTAACTTTGCCTGCGCCTGCGCTTTTTTCGGAATCAATACGGCAGTTAAATCGCCCTTGCCAATATCTTCTTTCAGCGCGGCTTTTACCAAGGTTTTAATATGTTTTTTCACAGTGTGCTTAATCAATGGAATCTGCCCAATTCTAGCAAAAAGCCTATGATTAAACCCATTGTTTACTTATTATGTGCAAATGATGGACTCTCCCAGAATTTTCTTGCGACAACTGCTCGATGCCGCCATCGCCTCAGCTCAATCTGATCTGTGCTTACCACCCTTTGTGCCGAACGCCGTTAAAGGTAAAACGGTTGTGGTGGGCGCAGGCAAAGCGTCGGCTAGTATGGCGCGCACGTTTGAGCAACATTTTAAGGGCGAACTCAGTGGTTTAGTGGTCACGCAATATGGTTATGCCGTGCCGTGCAAACAGGTTGAAATCATCGAAGCGGCGCACCCTAGCCCCGATGCCGCTAGCTTAACAGCTGCCACGCGCATTTTAGACATCGCGCAACGCCTTGGCGAAAACGACCAACTTATTTGTTTAATTTCAGGCGGTGGCTCAGCTTTACTCGCCCTGCCTTTCGAAGGCATTTCACTGGCAGAAAAACAGAGTATTGGTGCAGCGCTGCTCGATGGCGGCGCAACCATTAGCGAAATAAACTGTGTGCGCAGGCATTTATCTGCCATCAAGGGTGGGCGTTTAGCCAAGGCGGCTTACCCTGCAAAAATGCACACTTTGCTCATCTCAGATGTGCCTGGTGATGCACCCGAAAATATCGCCTCTGGCCCCAGCGTGGCCGATGACAGCACGTGTGCGCAAGCGCTCGACATCCTTAAACAATATAAGGCAGTGCTTTCATCTGAAACACAAAACTTGCTGGTGTCGGGCGCAAGCGAAACCATTAAATCCAGCCATGCTTGCTTTCAGAACAACCTCGTTCAGCTTATCGCCACGCCGCAAATGGCCTTAGAAGCGGCGGCACTTTTATCTGAACAACATTCAGTTGATGTAATGATATTCAGCGATAGGTTAGAAGGCGAAGCGCGTGATGTTGGCGTGATGCTCGCCGAGCAAGCTTTGCAAGTTAGCGCTGATAATCATACGCCGACGGTGATGTTATCAGGCGGTGAAACCACTGTAACCGTGAACGGCACGGGCAAAGGCGGGCGTAATGTTGAATGTTTATTGGCCATGGCCATTCGCTTAAACGGGCAACAAAATTGCTACGCTCTTGCTGCGGATACTGACGGCATAGACGGCAAAGAAAAAATCGCAGGCGCGATTATCACCCCCAGCACCTTAAAGCGTGCTCAAAAAATAGGCTTAAACCCACAAGCTTATTTAGACAATAACGATGCGCATACTTTCTTTACTGCACTGGGTGATTCAGTTATGACTGGCCCAACCCACACTAACGTAAATGATTTTCGGGCGGTGCTAAACCTAAGTAGTGCGCCTTGAGAAGGCGCATTACTTAAAACTTAAGAACTTTTCTTTTTCTTAACTTTTTTCTTAGCCTTTTTCTTTTTAGTAGGCTTCTTTTTAGCTGGTTTTTTTACGGGCTTTTTCTTCACTGCTTTTTTCTTAGCCTTCTTCTTGGTCACTTTTTTCTGAGTGGCCTTTTTCTTGGCTGCTTTTTTCTTTTTATCGGCCGCACTACTAGAAGATTTCTTTTTAGCCTTAGCCTTCGTTTTTGTGCTGCTTGATGAACTGCTGGCTTTCTTTTTAGTGGTTGTTGCCTTTTTCTTAGTTTTTTTCTTGCTGGCCTTGCCACTTTTTGCACGACAATAAGATTTCACCTTGGTGCCTGTGCTGGTTTCATACCCTTTCACCCAACTACAAGCATCTTTAACCGAACAGCTGGTTTTTTTTAAATCACTACACGCTGATTGTGCCTGCGCGCTTAAACTCGCCAACACTAAAACCACGGTTGAAAATAACGTTATAAATATCCGCTTAAATTTTGTCATCTGATTGCTCTATGCATTTTAAAACCGCTATTCTACTATGCTCAGCCAGATTAATAAAACCATCACACATTCGACAGCTTATTATGCGTTAAACTCGCCCACCCAAACGCATTTACCACATTATGTGGCATATCAGGATACCATTGTGAGCCAATCAGCCTTTTCATCTCTAGATTTAAACCCCAGCCTTATACAAAACTTGGAGACGCTCGAATACACCGAGATGACGCCAATCCAAGCCAAAAGCTTGCCTGAAATTTTAGCCGGTAATGATGTCATCGCCCAAGGCAAAACCGGTTCAGGTAAAACCGCCGCCTTTGGTTTAGGCTTATTGGAAAAACTGGATGTAAAAAAATTCCGCGTGCAATCTTTAGTGCTATGCCCCACGCGCGAGTTGGCTGACCAAGTTGCTAAAGAAATTCGCCGTTTAGCGCGCACCACGCATAATGTTAAAGTCTTAACACTGTGCGGCGGCATGCCCTTTGGCCCACAAATTGGTTCATTAGAACACGGCGCACATATCATCGTTGGCACGCCTGGGCGTATTGAAGAACATGTCCGCAAACACACGTTAGATTTAAGTGCCTTGAACATCTTGGTGTTAGATGAAGCCGACCGAATGCTCGAAATGGGTTTCCAAGATGCCTTGGATTTAATCATCGAAGAAATGCCTAGCCAGCGCCAAACCCTATTATTCAGTGCTACCTTTGCCGACGAAATTAAGGCCGTCGCCAAACGTATCATGCAAAAACCGGTGACGATTAAAGTCGCCTCTACCCATGATAACGCCATCATCGAACAGCATTTTTATAATGTTGATACCGATGGCCAACGCCAGTTAGCCGTGCAATTATTACTGCTTGAACATCAAAGCGAATCAACGGTTATTTTCTGTAACACCAAGCGCGAAACGCAAGAAGTAGCAGATGAGCTGGATGCCCAAGGTTTCAGTGCTATGGCGCTACACGGCGATTTAGAACAACGCGACCGTGATCAAACCTTACTAAAATTTTCGAACAAAAGTCTCTCTGTTTTAGTTGCCACTGATGTCGCCGCGCGCGGCCTAGATATCGCT
This sequence comes from Arenicellales bacterium, assembly GCA_036479635.1. Classification (GTDB taxonomy): domain Bacteria; phylum Pseudomonadota; class Gammaproteobacteria; order Arenicellales; family Poriferihabitantaceae; genus JAAELZ01. The sequence continues at coordinate 5,671 of JAZGFQ010000063.1, read as the reverse complement.
GATTTAGATTTAGTCATCAATTATGAAATCGCGCGCGATATTGAAGTGCACATTCACCGCGTTGGCCGCACCGGCCGTGCAGGCAACAAAGGCCAAGCCTTTACCTTATACACCAAAAAGGAAGAATATAAAGTTGCGCAACTTGAGAACGAACTGGGCTACAATATCAAAAGTGAAGCTCTGCCAGATAATAGTGTTTTAGATAAAACCCCACCGCAAGCAGCGATGCGCACTTTGCTCATTGATGGCGGCAAAAAACAGAAAATCCGCGCTGGCGATATCTTAGGCGCGCTCACGGGTGAGCACGGCATTGCTGGCAAACAGGTTGGCAAGATCAACTTGTTTGATACGCGCGCTTATGTCGCGGTGAACCGTGAAGTCGCGCAGGATGCTTTGGAGAAACTATCAGAAGGGAAGATGAAAGGGCGTTCGGTTCGAGCGCGTTTGATGCGTTGATACATAATTAATTTGACTTTTCGCACAAACATGTACAATGTATACGTTGTACTTAATAATATACTGTCAAGCGTTTAATTATGACTTCTAAACCTTTCAGTCTTCGCCTTCCTGATGAAATTCGAGATGATTTAAAATTTCTTAGTGCATCAATGAACCACTCCCAGTCTTCTATCGCCTCAGAAGTATTGTCAGAAAGAGTTGCCGAAAAAGCCTATCGTATTCGAGCAATTCAGGCCGCCAAAAAAGAGGCCCAGAAAGGTGAATTCATCTCTCATGAAGCGATGGGGAAATGGATCTTTTCTATTGGAACAGATAATGAACTTCCACCTCCTAAACCTGATTTTTTTAAAAGCCAAACTTGAATATGAAATTTAGATGGCTTCCTTTGGCACGAAGCGATATTGAAGGCCTAAAAGAATATTACATTGAAGCCGCAAGTTTAAAGGTTGCTGCCTCGCAAATAAGCAAAATCGGCAAAGCTGCAAGACTTCTTCAAACACAACCTTATATGGGCCATTTTAGCGCTAATGATACGGATGGCGATGTTTTCGAATGGCATATCCCCAGCACAAATTACACAATTCCCTATATGATCTTTGAAAACCATATAGAAATTCTTAGCGTTTTTGATCAACGTCAAAAACGCCCAAAACTTTGGAATTGAATACGCTAACCCGCAATATTGACACGTTCTCGCCTATTGAATCTGGAAACTATATTCATGAGAAACTATTAAGTGTCTAAAGAATCAGGAGAATACCAATAAGAAGCTCCCCAATACCTAGCCCTAGCAAGGCGTACAGCTTGCAGCGTTATGTTATACGGGGGGGGGTTAAGCGATTGATTCCGTTGGCTTGGAGAAATGCGCTGTCTGTTTGTGTCAACATGCATAAACACCCCCTCACCCCATAAGATTTGATTGACCGATACGGGGGGTGCATTCAAAGACGTGCAACTATTAACGCGAACTCCCCGACTAACTCATGCAACGCTGTCTTTTGATTGCGTTTATCTGCGCATATTGACTGGCAAGCAAATACTAGATGGTACACTCAGCGGTACACTCAATCTTTAGGCAATAAAAAACCCGCTAAAAATCAACGGGTTGTCTATAGTGTATGGCGGAGAGCGAGGGATTCGAACCCCCGGTCCTATTACAGACAACGGTTTTCAAGACCGCCGCATTCGACCACTCTGCCAGCTCTCCAATATTTTAGGTCTACAATCTGATTAAGTTCTGTGGTGACTTCACCACGCGGCTTAATCCACCGCCCTTTACAAATTACTCGTTCAGCTCATCCTGAGCCTCACCCTTCGGGCTCACTTCGCTCGTGAAAAATCGTTCCAGACGATTTTTTCGACCACTTTGCCAGCTCTCCAAGGTGGGCGATTATATATAAGCCGCTCAGTAACGCCAATGCTTTTTCAGCGCTTTTTCAGCATAAGGCATACAATTCTTGTTTAAGTTTTTCTTTAAGTTGATGGCTTAGTTTAGTCTGTGGCGCTGCTTTCATATTGATGAAGCGTTGCTGGCTCTGTTCTGATGCGCGCCAATCTCGATCTGCCAGCGCTTCATCCATGGTTTTATGCTCATTACAAATCAGCGCCATATCACAGCCTGCGGTTAACGCGCGCTCAGTTCGCTCAACAATATTGCCGCCCACGCACGCGCCGTGCATGGTTAAATCATCGCTAAAAATTAAGCCTTCAAAACCAATTTCTTTACGCAAAACTTGTTTTAACCAAAAAGAAGAGAAAGTGGGTAAATCAGCATCTATCTCAGGGAAATCTATATGCGCCGTCATCACTGCGCCTAATTGATCTTTCAGCGCTACAAAAGGTTTTAAATCGTTAGCTTCAATGTCGCTTAAGGTGCGTTGATCAGTCGGCGTTTCTAAATGGGAATCGGCTAGCACATGGCCGTGCCCAGGAAAATGCTTGCCCGTGGCTTGCATACCTGCGGCCTGCATGCCTTGAATATAAGCACTGGCTATTTTAATCAGCGTTTCAGGTGTTGCATGAAAGGCACGGTTGCCGATGATGGTTTCACTATTTAGACCTAAATCTAAAACGGGCGCGAAACTGAAATCTATGCCGCATTCAATGAGCTCTTCTGCCATTAACTGCGCGGTTGAGCGCGCTAATTTCAGCACGGCGATTTTATCGTCTGTCGTCTTTGCGGCATCATAACGCTCACCAAACACGGCCATGGCAGGCAGCCTTGTGAAGCCATTTTGAAACCGCTGTACGCGCCCACCTTCCTGATCTACGGCAATCAAAAGCTCGGGGTGCCGAATGGCTCGAATCTCTTTTATTAAGACAGTGACTTGCTCACGATCAGCAAAATTTCGAGCAAATAAAATCACCCCGCCCACGCTGGGGCTGCTTAATCTGCGCACGTCATTCTCACACAAGGATTGCCCTTCAACATCGAGCATTAAAGCGCCGAGCGCATCGTTCATTTTAATCGTCATTCGATAATATTAATGGCCGTGCCAACGTCTACTTGATCAAACAACTCAATCAAATCTTGGTTACGCATTCTAATGCAACCGCGCGAACCTGTTTGACCCATTTCAACTTCATCAGGTGTGCCGTGGATATAAACATAACGGCGCATGGTATCGACCCTGCCTAAGCGATTTTTACCTTGCTGAGTACCGCTTAACCAAAGAATGCGCGTTAAAATCCAGTCTCTGTTTGGGAATTGTGCGCGCATCTGCGGTGTGTAAATCTCGCCCGTAAACCTTCGCCCGACGAATACCGCGTTAACGGGCGAATCTGCGCCAATTTTAGCGCGAATAATATGCTCGCCTCTAGGCGTACATTCACTATTGATGACCTCGCCCACGCCATTGGCCGCGCTGGAAATAGAATAGGTTTTAAACAGCGATTCATTTTTAAACACGCGCAAGCTTTGCTCGGCAATATCAACCTCAAGATGCATTTAAACGTGCTCGGCGATGATATGGTTCAACAAACCTTCTGATGCGTTTTCGATGAGCTCAAAGACATGCGGGAAACCACCACCGAAGTAAGGGTCAGGCACTTCGGTTTCAGTCACGTTATTTGCAAAATCTAATAACAGATGAAGCTTATCTTGCTGTGCGGGCGTGGCGAGGCGGGATAAATTGGCGTAGTTCTCGTCATCCATTGCGATGACATAATCAAACTCAGCGAAATCACGTGCGGTTGCTTGCCTTGCCTTCAGTTGACTTAAATCTATGCCGCGTGTTTGAGCAGCTTGTGTGGCGCGCGAATCCGGGGCTTCGCCAACATGCCAATCACTGGTGCCTGATGAATCAATCTGAAAATATTCAGATAAACCTCGCTTGGAAACCAGCTGCCTAAACACACCTTCAGCAGTGGGCGAGCGGCAAATATTACCTAGGCAAACAAATACAACACTGACATTTTTCATCATAAATTAATTTAGTTTTTACTTAGGCTTACTGCCCACGCGTGATAATTCCATCACATCTTTACCATTTTCAATCGCACGCATAATGCTTTGCAAATGCAGATGATTTCGGACTTCAATCTCAAATTCAAGATTGGCTAAATTTTGCTCTTCATTCGGCATATCTATATTAACAATATTAGATTCATATTCCGCAATCAGCTGGGCAAGATCACCCAATACGCCAGGTGAATTATTCACCACCACACTAAGCTTACTTTTGAACGTACCTTTATGTTTTTTACCCCAGTCCAAATGTAACCAGCGATCTATATGCTTGCGATAGCGCCGCGTATTCGGACAACTATCTCGATGTACGACCATACCGCGATCCGCCACGAACACACCAATAATATTATCGCCTGGCACGGGGTAGCAACAATTCGCATAATTGATGAGCAAGTTTTCAGCGCCTTGAATTGATAAACTTGATGTTGGGGAAGTTGTCAGTGGTTCAACATTCAATTCTGTCATCGAAATTAATTGTTGCGCGACCATTAGCGGCAAGCGTTTGCCGAAGCCGATATCTGCTAATAAAGCGTTCCAATCATCTAGGCTAAATTGCTCTAACAGTTGCACTTTGTGCTCGCTGTTAATTTGGCTTTTTTGATAGCCTGAATCTCGCAATGCTTTGGTCAATAAGCGGCGGCCAATTCTGATCGCATCCTTGCCTTTTTGCTGGCTCAAGAAATGACGGATTTCAGTGCGCGCTTTGGAGGTGACGACAAAGTTCAACCATGAAGGTAAGGGGTGTCCTGTTCTTGAAGTAATGACTTCAATACGGCTGCCCGATTCCAATACTGTGTTTAATGCTGAAACCTCACCATCAATCTTGCAGCCAATGCATTTATTGCCGACCCCCGTATGCACTGAATAAGCAAAATCAACCGCTGTTGCGCCAATGGGCAAGCGTTTTATTTCACCTTTAGGCGTGAATACAAATAACTTATCTGGAAACATTTCTGCACGCAGATGCTCCATAAAATGCCCAGCATCTCCCACAGCGCCTTGCGTATCCAAGAAGCCTTCCAACCATTTTTTGACAATCTGCTGCGGCTGTTTGCGGTTTTTATTATCTGATTTATAAATCCAATGCGATGCCACCCCCGTTTCTGCGACACGATCCATCTCAACCGTACGTATTTGTACTTCAACGGGTAAACCATGTGGCCCCATCACCACGGTGTGCAACGATTGATAACCATTGGTTTTCGGCACGGCGATATAATCTTTCACCAAATTCATGCTCGGCGTGTATTCCTGATGTACCACGCCCAAGGCACGATAACATTCATCGCGTGTTTGCACAATAATGCGAATGCCGTGTAAATCTTTTTGGCCTTTAATCGATACGCCACGATGCTTCGCTTTTTGGTAAATACTGTAAACGCGTTTTCTGCGGCCAACGATTTTGGCATCATGAATTTTAGCCTCAGTAAACCTCAGTTTTAGGCGAGTACAAATCACGGTTTCAATCGGCTTGCGTCCACGCGTATCGCTCAGCATGCGATCATAAATGGCTTTATAACGTGTGGGATAAAGTGTTTTGAAACACAAATCTTCTAGATCTGCGGTCATCTCACGCATGCCTAAGCGGTTCGCAATGGGCGCGTAGATATCTAAAGTTTGCTGTGCAATGCGTTTACGTTTCTCTTCAGGCATCGCGCCAAGGGTCTGCATATTGTGCAATCTATCTGCAAGTTTGATCAGAATCACGCGCACGTCTTTTGCCATTGCCATCAGCATTTTGTG
>JAZGFQ010000062.1:0-8312 GCA_036479635.1 Arenicellales bacterium | reverse complement strand
CGGAATATAAGCGTACACAGATGCCGTTTTTAACGCGGCCACAACGGCCCTTACGCTGGTTGGCAGCTGCTTTGGAAACACGCTCAATGGGCAGAGTGTTGACTCGCCTACCCGGGTTATAGCGGCTGATACGTGCTAAACCCACATCCACCACATAATCAATGCCCGGTAAGGTTAAAGAGGTTTCAGCCACATTAGTGGAAAGAATCACGCGGGTTGCATGGGAGGGGCGAAATAATCTGGCTTGCTCCTTACCTGCAAGGCGTGCATATAAAGGTAAAATCTCGATGCCCAGTTTCATTTGGCGGCTTAAAAACCGCTGTGCTTCACGAATCTCGCGCTCGCCAGGCAGAAACACTAAGGTATTGCCTACTTTCGTTTTAAATAGGCGGTTGATTGCTTCTAAAATAGCTTCGTTGGTTTGGCGATCACTGCGCGTTGTTTCATCTGCTGGCGTTTGATAGCGCACTTCAACTGGGTAGGTTCTGCCCGTAACGCTAATGATCGGTGCATCATTGAAATGCTTTGAGAATTTTTCTGTATCAATGGTGGCAGAGGTGATGATGACTTTTAAATCTTTACGCTTTTGTAACAGCTGTTTGATCACGCCAAATAAGAAATCAATATTTAAAGAACGCTCGTGCGCTTCATCGATGATGATGGTGTCGTATTGATTTAAAAAGTGATCCGTCTGTGCTTCGGCGAGCAACATACCATCGGTGAGCACACGAATATAATCTTGCTCGCTGCATTTTTCTTCAAAACGCACGCGATAGCCCACGCCCTTACCTAAATCAACCTTAAGCTCTTCTGCCAAGCGTGCAGCAATGGCGCGCGCGGCAATGCGCCGAGGTTGGGTATGGGCGATTTGTCCGAAGATGCCTTGGCCTGCCGCTAGGCAAATTTTAGGCAGTTGAGTGCTTTTGCCTGAGCCTGTTTCACCTGCGACGATCAACACCTGATGCTTTTTGATCAGCGCGCAAATATCCTCTGCTTTTTCACTGACGGGTAGGTTTTCAGGGTAATGAATGTTGGGTAAGCCATTACGGCGTGCATCTACCTTCTGGCAAGAAGCTAAAATGTTATCGTTTAAACGCGCGCGATCAGCGGCAGTTTTGGCTTGGGCGTTGCGGCGACGAAACGAGTGTCTATCGCGGATTAAGCATTGCGCTATTAATTTTTCAAAGGCTTGCTTATTAACAGTTGGCATCGCCGTAGGGAAGGTGTGCTACGGCGAGCCGAAGGCGCGGGTTTGCGCCTCAAATCAGGCTTACTCTACGATCTCAGCCTTGATTAATACAACGTCTTCAGTTGGTACATCTTGCTGACCCGCCGCACTGCCAGTGGCCACTTTGCCCATCGCATCAACCACTTCAATGCCTTCAACCACTTCACCAAACACGGTATAACCCCAGCCACGCGCATCTTTGCTCGTGTGGTTTAAGAAATCGTTATCAGATAGGTTGATGAAAAACTGTGAAGTTGCAGAATGTGGGTCATTGGTGCGCGCCATGGCGATGGTGCCTTTATTATTCTTAAGGCCGTTATCTGCTTCATTTTCAATCGGCGATAAATTCGCACGTTCTTTCATACCCGGCTCAATGCCGCCACCTTGCACCATGAAACCTGGAATAATACGGTGGAAAATCAAGCCATCATAATGACCATTTTTAACGTAGTTCACATAATTTTCAACTGAAAGAGGGGCTTTTTCAGCATTCAGTTCAAGGACGATTTCGCCCATGCTTGTGGTGAGTTTAACTTTAGGATTCATTGCGTTCTCCGCGAAAGTATTAAGGGTAAATAGGGATAAAAAAATTAAGGTCAGTAAGGCTTTAATGCGCATATTATTTAGGCTCTTTGATGAGTATGAATGGATATGGGGTTGTTGTGCCTATGTACAAGGTTTATTTTCGTTGAAATAACATCGCTCGCTGTTCAGTGGCGATGCCATCAAGCGGCACATCCCATGGTTGAGCTTCGAGGGTATCGATGCGCTGAAATTCATGCGCCAGCCCAATTAATAATGGGCGCTGATGATACGGGGCTTGGCGTTTAAATGCTAGGCTTCGGTCGTAAAAGCCGCCGCCCATGCCAACACGGTTACCGTGTAGATCAAAGGCGACTAATGGCATGAGGATTAAATCTAACTGTTCAGCATTTAAGCAATCTTCAATATCTGCAACGGGCTCAGGAATATTAAAGAGGTTAGGCTTAAACTCAGTGTTTGAGGCATAAGGTGCAAAATGCATCGGCTGCTCAGCCTCGTCAGCCAACACGGGTAAATAACACTGCTTGTTTTGCGCTTGAGCCCATAAGGCAAAGACCGCTGGATTAATTTCACCATCGTGTTGTAAATATAAGGCGATGTGTTGTGCTGGATGGATATCGTCTAGGCTGTGGAGCTGATCAAATAAATGCTGCGCCGCATGGGCTTGATCATCCACACTTAAAGCACGGCGTTGCTGGCGAACCTGTTTGCGTAGGGTTAGCGTGTCCATTGAAAATATTTTTTGAGTGTTTTGATGTTAAACAGGTTTCAGCATAGCGTAATAGTAATGCTGAAGTCTTTGATTAAGTGCATTACCCGCGCGTGCCGTGGCGTATCGGTGCCTTGAACCTTGAGGTTCAGGTTGGGAACGCCGGCGTCAGATCGGGCTTTCTGCTGACCACGAAGGCCACAGACATGCTCACCAAATCAGCAATCTCAGTTCCCGAGTAAGACATTAGGTTCTAAGGGATTGGGACCGCTCACTAACACCGCAGGTAATGCCGCTTGATTGTAGCAAAGAAATCACGCTGAACCTTAGAAATTGTTTAGAATCAGCTGATGCTACTTGATCAACTCAATCGCCCTATCCATGATTTAAGAATTTCTGTGACCGACCGTTGCAATTTTCGCTGTGGTTATTGCATGCCCAAAGAAGTCTATGATAATCATCAGTTTCTCAAGCGATCTGAGTTATTAAGCTTTGAAGAAATTGAGCAAATCGCGCGCGTTTATGTTGGCTTAGGCGTGGTTAAAATTCGCTTAACGGGCGGTGAACCGTTAGCAAGAAAAGAATTAGAAGTGTTGATTTCGATGCTTAATGCCATCGAAGGCCTGGAAGAAGTAAGCTTAACCACCAACGCTTCTTTGCTGACGCCCAAGCGCGCTCGCGCTTTACGCAAGGCAGGTTTGAGCCGAATTAATATTAGTTTGGATGCACTAGACCAAACAACCTTCGGGCAATTAAATGGCATTGATTACCCCGTTGATAAGGTATTGGCAGGCATTGAAAATGCGTGCGCGGCGGGATTTGAGAACATTAAAGTAAACATGGTGGTGCAAAAAGGTATCAATGAAAATTCGATTTTGCCGATGGTGAATTATTTTATCGGTAAAAATATTGTGCTGCGTTTTATTGAGTTTATGGATGTGGGGAATTCAAACCAGTGGGATAAAAGCCAAGTGTTTGGTGCACAACAAATCAAAAATTTAATTGCCAGCGAGCATCGTATAGAAAGCATTGATCCAAATTATTTAGGCGAGGTGGCGAAGCGTTGGCGCTTGGTGGGCTCAGATTTAGAACTTGGGATTATTTCTTCTGTGACAGAACCTTTTTGTAGAGACTGCTCGCGCGCACGTTTATCTGCTATAGGTGAAATTTACACCTGCCTATTTTCAAATAAAGGCCATGATTTACGCGAGATTTTACGCACAGATAACAGCGCAGCGTTGCTACAGGAAACCATCGAAAATATTTGGCATAAACGTGAAGATCGATATTCAGAATTACGAGCGACGCTGGCACCGAATACGCAAAAAGTGGAAATGTCTTATATTGGAGGCTAACCTCGCCTTGCCACCTGTTTTGTTTGCATTACCCTTTTGAACCAAATAATTCGTTAGATACGCTACACCATGCCCAAATCTTCACCCCTTTGGTTCACCGCATTAGCCAAAGAAATTCTTTCAATCACCTTTAATCTTTTCAAGCTAATGATCCCCATCATTATAATTGTCAAAGCCATTGAAGAACTGGGCGGGGTTCAATATATTGGCATGGTGCTGGAACCGCTCATGGATATGGTTGGGCTACCTGCTTCCATGGGATTGGTGTGGGGAGCCACGATGATTACCAATCTCTACGCAGGCATGATTATTTTCATAACCAGCGCAAGCACTGAAAACTTAAGCGTTGCTCAGGTAACGGTGCTGGGTAGCATGATGTTGTTGGCACATTCCTTGCCCATTGAAGTACGTATTGCACAAAAAGCAGGTGTACGCGTGTTGTTTACGTTGATACTGCGTATCGGCGGTGCTTTGCTCTTAGGGTTTTTACTGCATAAAATTTACAGCGCGGGTGATCTCCTATCCCAAGCCAATGCGCCGCTTTGGAAGCCTGCTCAATCCGTTGATGCATCTTTATTCGCATGGGGCATCAAGCAAATAAAAATGTTATTCCAGGTGTTTCTCATCATTGCAGTATTAGTGGTGTTTCTAAAGCTGCTCAAACTCAGTGGCATTGAAAAAGTATTTGTCATTATATTAAGACCTTTCTTGCGAATATTGGGCCTGAGCGAAAACACAAGCTCTATCACTATCGTCGGAATTACGCTCGGGCTAAGCTATGGCGGTGGGCTACTGATTAATGAAGCCAATAAAGGCGAGCTTTCGAAGATGGATGTGTTTGGGTCGATCTCATTGCTGGCCATTGGACATAGCTTGATCGAAGACACCATACTGATTATGCTGCTAGGCGCTGATTTATCGGGGATTCTTTATGCACGGATTGTCTTTTCAATCATGTTGATTGCGCTGATTATGTTGGGCGTTAAAAGGTTAAGCCAAGCAAATTTTGAACGTTTTTTTGTTTATCCTGAAAAATAAAATTAAACACTATCCAGTTTGAACGCCGAAGCCTGCTGTGTATTTTGACAATATAAAATATGGGTTTATATGGCGCTCAACGAGCGTGATTCAAAAAAACTAAGTCATTATAATGTCTAAGGAATGAGTATAATTTGAGCCCCTGATGCTTTAATTGATGCCTGTGCTTTATCTTAAAACCAAAGATTTTCATTTTGATTCTGATCAACTCATCCAACAAGGACGAAACCTGCATCAGCAATATATCAGTGCATCGCCTTACCCGCATATTATCTTAGATAATTTTCTGCCGCCTAAGGTTGCACAAAGAGTATTAAAAGATTTTCCTGGCCCTGATTGCCCACATTACCAGCAGCCTGATAATGCTAATCAGGTAAATAAATTGGGGCGCTTGCAAGATCAATATTTCAAAGGTGTGCCTGACCGATTGCGCAATTTGCTTTATGAATTTAACGCCAAAACCTTCATTGATTTTTTAGAGGCACTAACGGGCATTGAGGCGATTATTCCTGATCCACATTATCATGGCGGCGCCTTGCATTTAATGTTGCCAGGCGGGAAGTTAGATTTACATGCAGATTACAATAAAGACGTGCGTACGGGGTTAGACCGCCGTATAAATGTTTTGTTTTATGTGAATGAGAACTGGCAAGAAGAATACGGTGGTTATCTTGAGCTGTGGGATAAAGATTTAAGCCAGTGTCATCAGCGTATTGCACCTATTTTAAACCGCTGTGTTATTTTCAATACGACATCAGAAACGTTTCATGGGCATCCGCATCCACTGAGTTGCCCTGAAGGCATGGCGAGAAAATCGTTAGCGTTTTATTATTATACTAATGGTCGCCCAGAAGCCGAGCAAAACGGGGAACATAATACGGTATGGAAGCAGGCGCCTGAATTAGACGCATAGAGAAGCCTTGGCGTTATACTAAAAGGTAAGGCCGATGTAGATCAGCAATGTGCGTAAGTGGTGTACCCACCAATATTATGCGCTTCAAAACCTTCTTGCGCTAAATAACGTTGCGCCATGCCGCTACGCGCGCCTGAGCGGCAATACAATAAAACGGGCTGGTCTTTGGCTAAGTTTTCCATCACCGTTGGAATCCCATTGAGCGGCACATTCTGAGCGCCAGGAATTGAACCTGATGCAAATTCTTGTGGGGTGCGCACGTCTAATAATGCGCCGCCGTCTTTGAGAATTTTCTTAATTTGATCGCAAGGCATGCAAATAATATAAGTAATTTATAATATACGAATTATATGGTTGCAGTGTGGAAATTTCAAGCCCTTGACGCTTATTTAACTTCTTAAGCCATAGCCTTTTGAGATCAGGCGCAAATTCAGCGTAAATAACGCCACAATGAAGAATAAGATAATGACATAAGAAACCCACAGCGGGATATCTGAGATGCCTAGAAACCCATATCGAAATGCGTTGATCATGTACAAAATAGGATTAAAATGGGAGACAGTTTGCCAGAACTCAGGCAGTAGTTTGATTGAATAAAACACACCGCCTAAGTAAGTGAGCGGGGTTAATATAAAAGTGGGCACGATTGAAATGTCATCAAAACTGCGCGCGAATAAAGCATTAGTGAAGCCACCTAAGGAAAACATCACTGAGGTTAAGATGATGATGCTCACTACCACGGGCAAGCTGTGTATGTGTAGTTGGCTAAAAAATAAGGACACCACGCTCACGACGAAACCGACGATCATGCCGCGCGCGATACCGCCAGCCATATAGCCTAAAAGAATGGTTGAATTGGCGGTGGGGGAGACTAATAATTCTTCGACTGAGCGCTGAAATTTAGAGCTGAAAAAGGATGAAGATACATTCGCATAACTGCTGGTAATCACAGACATTAAAATTAAACCTGGCACGATGAAATTCATATAACTGAAGCCTTCCATCTCACCAATTCTAGGGCCAATGAGATCGCCAAAAATAACGAAATACAGCGTAGTGGTGATAACAGGCGGGAATATGGTTTGTTGCCAAATACGTAAAAAACGTATGATTTCTTTGGTTGAGATGGTTTTAAACGCCACCCAATTTAGGTAGTTCATGATGCCTCCGAGACCAGCTTCATAAATAATTGTTCTAATCGATTGGTTTTATTGCGCATACTGGTGACTTGAATATTATTGGTATTGAGTTGCTTAAACACATCGTTTAGGTTGTTATCTTTCGGCACGTCAATTTCTATGCTGCAATCATCGCGCTGCCGCCAGATTAAAGTTTCAGGCAGTGAGATTTTTTGATCACATTCAACGTCTAATACATAAGTCTCATTTTGTAAGCCGCGCAATAAAGCACGCATACTGGAATGATGCACGAGATTGCCCTTATCGATGATGGCAATATTTCGACATAAATTTTCAGCTTCTTCTAAGTAATGCGTGGTCAATACTATCGTTGTACCAGCTTCATTTATTTCCGTGAGAAAATCCCACATGGTGCGCCGTACTTCGATATCAACGCCTGCGGTGGGCTCATCCAGAATCAGTAATTTAGGTTGATGAATCAGCGCTCGGGCAATCATTAATCGGCGCTTTTGCCCGCCAGATAAGGTTCTTGAAACGGCATCTCGCTTATCCCATAAGCCTAGCTTTTGTAGATAATATTCTGCACGCTCAGCCGCAATATTGGGCGATAGGCCGTAATAACCTGCTTGTTGCTGTACGATTTGTTGCGCTTTTTCAAATACGCTAAAATTAAATTCTTGCGGCACAACGCCTAAAAAAGATTTCGCTTTGGCAAAATCTTGATCGATGTCCACGCCAAAAATTTTTACTGAGCCTGAGCTTTTGTTTACCAATGAAGAGAGGATGCCAATGGTGGTTGATTTGCCCGCACCATTGGGGCCAAGCAGGGCGAAGAAATCACCTTGTTCGATGTTGAGATCAATGCCTTTTAGGGCTTCAAAGCCGCTGGCATAGGTTTTACTTAGACCATTAATTTCAATCGCAAAGGGGCTAGTATCGGGCATAAATATGTCAGGGATTTAAAAATATTAATGGCTAAACAAAGCCTGCCAAGCAATGCATTTTTGCGTAAACGTCATGCTTGCATGGGCAGGGCTGGTTGAAGGTAAATTGAATACTTTACGCTCATCTTGTAAAAGGTTCAAACAGTGACGCTTAAATAATTGCGCTGCCGCGCCGCCATTAAGGCCGATGGTGTGAATGCTGGGGTGGGCGTTTAAAAATTCTGGTAGTGGATTGATGACTTCGCTACCTTTAATAATAGCGCTGTCTAAACTGCCTTTGCGCTCGCAACCTGCGAGGACATCCCACACGGCAATTTTATGTTGTTTGAGCGCCTCAATATTAAGCGTATATTGCTGCAATTCAAAATCATGTGCTGCCGCCATCAGTGGCCAAAAAGCATTGCGTGGATGCCCGTAATATTGTTGTTTTTCTAAAGAAGCTA
>JAZGFQ010000061.1:0-4330 GCA_036479635.1 Arenicellales bacterium | reverse complement strand
TTCATGTGGCCCCACACCGCCACTATCAATCTCATCGACACGCTTAAATCCATTGGCCATATCATAAAGACCAATTTTACCCGTAGCGGCATCATAATCATTTTCAGTGGTATAGAGCATCCCTGTTTTCTGGCTCATCACACCATGCCCATAGAAATGTCGCCCTAACTGAGGTGCTATTTTAGATACTATCTCATGGTTCATAAGATCCAATACCCACATAAACTCACCCGGTCGGCGCGCAAAAACAACAGCTATGTGCCCGTCTGAGTTAATATTTAGGCCATGCCCTCTGGCGGGCAAGGGTATATTCCAGAGTATTTTACCCTCCGTATTAAATAAGGTTACAAAGTGTTCCCCCATCTCATTCGAACGGCAACTCATCAAGCGCTGTTCAGTCAAGCTCGCCTCAGTGCTTGCTCCAACGGGCACGACTTTAAGTATACTCGCACTCAAAGCCAGCTGTATAAACTGCCTGCGTTTAATCACCATCTAAACCATTAAACGCGAGTGGAATATTAAGCGCTTTGGATAAGCGATTACTTACCAAACCTCGTAAACCTGTTACTTTCATCCTCATTTCCAATAAATGTTCAGATGCACTGGCATCTTTAACCTTGGAAAAGATGCTTTGATCCGTTTGCTTAATCATACCAAGCAAAGACTCAAAAGCCTGATACATGGCTTCATTCAAACTATCCTCTTTCACGCGCGGCTCAAAACCAATTTTGTATAAAGAAAACAAAGATTCAACATTGGTTTGAATGGCAGCCAAGCTTAACTGGCTACGCCAAGCTTCAGCACGCTTAGGGTTAGGTTTAGTTTTTTTCTGGCCGGCTTTCCCCTCGCCTAAGGGCAAAGATAATTTTTGCGTGCCAATCACTAATAATTCAGTGTAAAAACTGTTAAGTAATTTGGAGCTGATTTCTTGATCACTTTCAAAATATAAATTCCCTTCTGGCGGTGGTATTAAATATTGTCTATATGGATCATCTTCGCCCACCCATTCATCTAAAAGCCCTGTAGAGATCGCTTCTATATTATTTGCAATCGATTGCATGACATCGCATTGACGCTTGTTTTGCGGCACGTCTCCAGCGAGTTTATAGCCATATATCAAGCGCTCAAAAGCACTTAAACCTTGTACTGCCACACTGCCCAAAGCAAATTTATCAGGCGCTAATTTCGCCTTGTAATCGTCATCAGCGAGTAATTTATTCAGGTGCTTCCCCACTTTACCTTTTTTATCTGGCCACATTTGAATCCGAAAATCGCGCATTAAAGTTTGTATCGGTCCAAAACGGATGTATTGAATTTTCTCCCAGTTTAAGAAAGCCTGCTTATACGCTGTTTTTACATGAATCATCCCGTCATCGCTTGGCGCGCCACAGAAACGTAAGGTTTTAGCGGATAACTCGGTCGCGCTACGCGACAAATCTTTATAAGCTGGAATGAGCAGCTCATCGGCTACTTTTAAATTCCATTTTTCAGCATGCAAAGGCTGAGCACTGAAAAACAATAAAAATGGCACCGTAATTAAAGAAACAAGGGAAGGCTTTTTAAGTTTCATAATGATTCAACAAATTGTAATAAATTTTTTCGTTCAGCGGCCGTGGCATGAATGAATTTATCTCGTGCAGTTTGCGCCTCACCACCATGCCATAAAATAGCTTCGAGTATTGTACGCGCGCGTCCATCATGCAAAAAGCCCGTTTTTGCATTTTTTATTTTTGTTAAACCAATACCAACCAAAGGCGCTGTACGCCATTCAAATCCCATCGCCTCAAAGGTTTGAACTGAATCCGCTAAGCCTCTGCCCATATCATGCAAAAGTAAATCCGAATAGAGCGCACGACCTGATCGCGTATCAACAAGGTGCGCACCATGACAAGCAATGCACCCAATCTCTTCAAAAATTTGGCGCCCCGTTACTTCCTGCTGGGTTCTTGCTGGCCGAACGGGCAAGGTTAAACCCTGTAAATAAGCCGCAATCAGCGTGGTCATCTGCTTTGACACCTCAGGCGCGCCCAATTTATGATCATCACCATGAGGTGCTTTAATACACTTAATTTGTTTAAAGCTGCAATCGCCATACCCTTTCGGAAAGGCTACATTTGATAAACCCATATCAAACGCAAGCGCTGATTGAATCTGCTCGATTAAACTCACTATTTGCGCTTTATGCCCAAAACGACCAATGCGCTTATTGCCCCCAGCCCCACTTTCAATCCAATGCGGCCGACCAGAAACACCATCTTGGTTATCATCATGTGGATCTGCCATTGATAAAATTTCAGCGTCACTAAAACCATCCATCGCGTCCATCAAATTCAACGCAGGCGCAAGCCGTGCTGAGAGGTACGTATCTTGTTCTAATTCGCCATAAGCCAGATTATTTATTTGATAGTATGGCTGATGCAATGTAACCGCTTGACCGCCCGATAATTGAACCTGATGTGTTTTATCAACCGTCTTTAAAGTATATTCTGCAAAATGCCCAACCGTGGCAAATGATTGCAACTGCTGCCCATAAATCACATCACCTTGAACACCACTTTGATTGCTTTGCCCGTTACGCTTGCCTAATTTCAAAATCAACGAAACGGCTTTGTCATTCTCTTT
The DNA here is from genome assembly GCA_036479635.1 of Arenicellales bacterium. Taxonomy (GTDB): domain Bacteria; phylum Pseudomonadota; class Gammaproteobacteria; order Arenicellales; family Poriferihabitantaceae; genus JAAELZ01. The sequence continues at coordinate 1,708 of JAZGFQ010000061.1, read as the reverse complement.
AGGCACGCTCCCTTTGCCATTTTGAATATGACACTGCACACAAGAACGCGCATTGTAAAGTGGACCTAAGCCATCGGAGGATTTAGTCGAGGCAGGAGATGCCACCCATATTTTCTCAAACAAACTTTTCCCAAGCGCAAAGTCCATTTTTGCCTCAGCGCGTATAAGAGGAAGCGCTCGCGTTTGCTGATCAGAAACTAAAACTGCAGCCCCGACGTTTCCGTAGAGACTGCAGCCAAGTAAACAATAAAAAAGTTTACGATTAATCATAGAGCATAGAGATGTTTACTGAACCACTGAAGGCTGATCCAAGCTATCTGATCCTTCAAACACCAAGGCATTTAAGTTCATCGCATTCACCGCTTTTTCAATCGCACGGGTTTGATCAACCAAAGCATCAACCGCCGCATAAACCATCGCATTACCTGATTCATTGCCCGCCGCTAACAGCTGATCATACGCTGTACCTTGCTTAGCACTGCTTACTATCGCATCCATTTTACCCATCGTGGCTGCTAATTTTGCACGCATTAAATCATCTATTTCAGCTGATTTATCGCGGACTAGATCTGACAAACTAGGCCCAGAAAAAACACTGCCATCAACGCGCGTATAACTGCCCGTGTAAACATTTTTGATACCTAATGCATCATTATAATGCGACCAATGCGTGTTATCACTAAAGCAATCATGCTCTTCTTCTGGATCATGCAACATCACGCCAAGTTTCATGCGCTCGCCTGCTAATTCGCCATAAGATAAACTGCCCATGCCCACAAAAATAGTGGCTAAAGCTTGATCACTTGCCCCCTCGGTCACTGCTTTGCGTGCATCACCTTTTGTATCCCACTGCGAGATCATCCATTGTAAATCGTCAATGAGTAAATCGGTTGCCGCCGTTAAATAATCTGCACGGCGTTGGCAATTACCCCAAGAGCAATTTTCCACACTGAAATCACTGGCAGGTCGCGCGCCTGCACCTGCATTTGTGCCGTTTAAATCTTGCCCCCAAAGCAAAAATTCGATCGCATGATAGCCCGTTGCCACATTACTTTCGACCTCATCAATCTCATGCAAAGTTTCTGATAAAAAGGCTTTATCAATGGTGCTGGCATCCACTTCAACACCGCCAATGGTTAACTGCGTGTTCGCAATAATATTGGCTGAATAAAATGGGTTTTCATCAGATTCTGCACCATAACTCGTAGCGACATAATCAATTAAGCCTTCATCTAAAGGCCAAGCATTCACCTTGCCCTCCCAATCATCTACAATGGCATTGCCAAATCGATAGGCTTCTGTCTGCTGATACGGATGACGCGCAGCCACCCAAGCGGCTTTAGCACTGTCCATATTCGCTTCTGTTGGTGTTGCAACAAAATGATTCACCGCAGTTTGTAATGAAGTGGCTGTTGATAAAGCATCGCCATACATAACCTGCGCTAAATCTGCATAATGGTTTAACACCGCTTCAGGAGAAATGGATGCTGAATAGCTGTTCGCCGAGATCAGTAAGCCTGCGCTAACGCCTAAGCAAGTTTTGATTAAATTTGTTTTTTTCATGAGTGTTTCCTCTGATTAGAAATTAAAGGCCATTAATGCTGTTAAGGCATTTTCTTTTTCACCTGAATAGTCTGTAGAAACTGAATATTCAAGCCCAAATGAGATATTTTCAGCCGCATCAAATGAGAAGCCTAATAATGTTTTT
>JAZGFQ010000060.1:0-2078 GCA_036479635.1 Arenicellales bacterium | reverse complement strand
AACAACAGGATACATCCAATTCCCGGTTGGGATGATTTTCTGTGCAGTTTGGCTGATCATAAAACTTAAGAATTCATCGGCTAATTCAGGGTTAGCCGCATTATTAAGCTTGGCCGCCACTTCAACTTGAATACCATGGCCATCACTAAACGCGGCGGCTTGGTATTGATGTTTGTCTTCTGCAATCATGTGGTAAGCAGGCGAGGTGGTGTAGCTTAAAACCATATCCGCTTCGCCTTCAAGGAATAAGCCATACGCCTCAGACCAGCCTTTGGTCACGGTGACGATGTTGTCAGATAAATTTTGCCAATATGCTTGAGCTGTCCCAGATTCGGCATTACCCATCACCGCTTGCAGCCACAACATTAAACCTAAGCCTGTGGTACTACTGCGCGGGTCTTGTATGATGATTTTAAAATCAGAATCAGCTAATTCAGCCAAACTCGTGGGCGGCGTTTTTAGCGTTTCAGTATTATAAATAAACGCGAAATACCCGTAATCGAAAGGGATGAAGGTGTCGTCTTGCCAAGTAACCGGTAAGGCGAGCGCGCCGGTATCTACTTTATGTTTTGCCAGTAAGCCTGTGCTTTTAGCTTCTGCCATTAAGGTCGCATCCAAACCCAGCACTACGTCGGCTTTATTGGCGCTGCCTTCTAAGCGAATACGATTCAAAATACCTGTTGAGCTATCGGTGGCAATAAAATTAAGCGTGCAATTACACTGCTTTTCAAAGGCGGCTTTGATTTTTGGCCCAGGCCACCATTCACCTACGAAAGAATCATAGGTATAAACGGTTAATGCGGGTTTTTCTTCAGGCGTGCTTTGTGCGAAGACAGCGTTATTTAACAATAAGCTGATCAGAATGGTGGCGCAAAAAGTTGGCAGTGTTTTGAATATCATGATGTTTTTATGGTTTGGGTAACCAGCATCAAGAATCGGGCGGCATCATGACAATGCTAAGCGCTCATCCCTTGCTAGCATTATCTAGTAGGTCAATGGGTATTTCTCAGCGTGCAAGCACCCCTGCGTTATGTTTAAGATTATACATGTTCGCTCGTGCAAGGGTAAGCTATGGCGATCATTACCATGTTAAAACTCGAGTGTAATACGCCTCAATAATGGTATCGGCACTGAGCAATAATAATGGTTTTATCACTTACTTTATAAACCAAACGATGTTCGCGATCTATGCGGCGAGACCAATAGCCAGACCAATTATGTTTAAGTAACTCAGGGCTGCCAACTCCCTCAAAAGGGCTGCGTTTAATATCTTTAATCAGGCGATTAATGCGCTTAAGGGTTTTTTTATCGATTTGTTGCCAGTAAAGGTAATCTTCCCAGGCCTTTTCTGCCCACGATAAAATCATTCTTCAATGAGTGCTTTTTGTAAGGTATTGCCTGCTTCAATTTCGGCAATGGCGAGGTTTAAACGCTCAGCATTCGCAGGGCTAGCCATGAGGTAGGCGGTTTCTTCATAGGCATGAAAGTCTTCTAAACTCATCACCACAGCGGGTTTACCGTTCTGTCGTGTAATCAGCATGGGCTTATGGTCTTCGTTTACTTTGTCTAAAGTGCCTGCTAGATGGCTGCGCAGAGATGAGTAACTAATGGTTTCCATATTGTTGCCTTAAAATAAATCATTGTACTTATTATTGTACGCTTTATGAGCGCGGCGTGCAATACTCATTGCTTCTCATGTCGTTTATAAAATGGTTTAGAGACGCTCATAAAAAAAGCCCCTCGCAACCGCGAGAGGCTTTGGCGTTTCAATGTAAGTTTAGGCTACTTCACCAGCAACTTATTAATCCGCGTGACATAAGCGCCTGGGTCTTTCAACATTGCGCCTTCGGCTAAGGCCGCTTGATCGAACAAGATGTGCGCCCAGTCATCAAGATTGGCTTGGTCGGCTTTAAGTTGCGCGACTAAGGCGTGATCAGGGTTGATCTCTAAAATCGGCTTTTCATCGGGCATTTCTTGGCCCATCGATTTCATGATACGTTCCATATTGCCGCCCATGGCGTTTTGATCCGCCACTAAGCAAGAAGGGGAATCCACTAATCGGTTCGACATTCTCACTT
>JAZGFQ010000059.1:0-6480 GCA_036479635.1 Arenicellales bacterium | reverse complement strand
GGGCGGAAAACCACCTTGGAGTTATGCGCAGTCTTTTAAGGCTGATTTGTTTTTATCCGCTGACCCGCAAGATGTGAGTAATGCCCTACAAGCCAACCTTGCTGCCGCAACCATCATGCCGCACACGCCTGCGAGCCAAGGCGCGCAACACAATGAATTGCGCGTTGCTTTTGATGGTGACGCAGTCATTTTCTCTGATCAGGCTGAGAAAGTATTTCAGGCAAAAGGCTTAGAGGAATTCACCCAAACGGAGAAATCTTCTGCTAATGAGCCTTTATTAGGCGGCCCTTTTAAATCTTTTTTAGCGGCATTACACCGCATTCAAAATGCCTATGCAGCGGATCAATCTCCGATTAGAACCGCACTGTTCACCGCCCGCGCCGCGCCTACGCATGAACGCGTGATTCGTACTTTACGTGCATGGAATATTCGAATTGATGAAGCGGTTTTCTTGGGCGGCATGGATAAAGGTGAATTTCTTAAAACCTTTCAGGCCGATATTTATTTTGACGATCAAAAAGGTCATTGTGAATCGACTAGCCAACACGTGCCGACAGGGCATGTGCCGCATGGGGTTTCGAACAAATAAGTTCTATTTGGTTTAAATATGGTGTGATTTTATGAGGCGATGTGCTTCATGAGCAGTCTTGAAACCTTGACGAATCTTCGATCTAGGCGAATCTTCGATCTAGGCGAATCTTCGATCTAGGCGAATCTCCGATCTAGGCGAATCTCCGATCTAGGCGAAGTGTCGCCCTTGAGTGTCGCCCTTGAGTGTCGCCCTTGAGTGTCGCTCTTAAATCACCACGCTTCGTTCGCAATAATAGAGAGCAGAAAACCCTTCTAAACCCACACTGTCATTGCGAGGAACGAAGTGACGCGGCAATCTCGCAACGCATTGAACACCCTATTTCTTAGGCATTTCCTTAATATAAATATCTTGCTTATTAAAGGGAATCTCAATGCCTGCATCAATAAAGGCGTTATAAATACCTGTGTTTAAATAATGCAAAGCGCGGCCACGTAATTCAGGCTCATCAATCCAACACAATAATTCATAGCTTAAACCTGAATCGCCGAAGTGCCTAAACCGTACGCGTGGTGTAGGGTACTTACACACCAATGATTGCTTCGCTGCCTCATCTAACAATGCTTGCTCAACTTGCTCTGTATCACTGCCGTAGGCCACACTAACGTTAACCCTAATACGGAACTTAAGGTGTGGGCCACCGCTTTGATTGATGATTTTTGAATTACCCATGATGGAATTAGGCACCGTCACTTCCACGTCATCACGGGTGAGCATACGCGTACTACGAATGCCGATATGGGTTATTTTTCCGCGTAAGTTATCATCCAACACCACATAATCACCAATTTTATAAGGTGAGTCTGCCATGATGAAAACGCCTGAGAATAAATTGGCCAAGGTGTCTTTTGCGGCAAAACCTACGGCGATACCAATCACACCTGCTGAGGCCAACCAAGCCGTCATATCGACGCCCCAAGCTTGGAAGATGAAATACGTTGCTGCTGCGTAAATAAGAATCGCAGATAAATTATTAAATAAAGGCAGCGATTCCTTGCGCACTAAACTGTGTTCATCCGCTCGTTTAATAATCGCAGAGAACATCAGTTTCACGGCTCTAACCGCGAACGATGACCACAGCATGACAGCAATACTGAGCAACACTGAGCGCACGATGCCCATAACCGAATCACTGAAACCGTAGGCATTGCCCGCATAGACTAAACCCATCATGAACAAAGACCAAATCAAAGGACGGCGCAAATGCCTTAGAATTTCCTCGTCGATGACATTTTTAGTGCTGTGCGTAAAAAGCCCGATGATGCTATTAATCAAAAAGCCTAATATCCATGCCGCGACAAAAAACACCACTACAATTAAAGCAGCTTGTTTCCACGGCTCTGCGCCGATGATAGATAGATACGGTTGTAACTGCGGTAATAGCGACTCAAACATGGGTTTCTCCAAATTTCACTCGGCCACCACCGAGTTATTTAATGATGTGAGATCAGTACAAAAAACCTGTCTCTTTTGCAACATATCATAGCAGATCCCTTTAAGATCATTTTAGTTTTATCAAACTGTCGATCGCTTTAGACGCTGCCACAAAACCGAAGCTTGCCGTCACATGCACCACCGAGCCATAACCCGCACAATTCAAACTTGAGTCGTTTGTTTCGGCCTGCGCATCTAAGCCATTATTTTTTATTCTAGGCTCATCAGAGAACACTGCTTTAACCGCAAATTTACGCTTTAGGTTTCGAGGATAACCATGCTTTTGTCTTAAAATTTTACGGGTGTGCGATAGTAAAAGATCATTTTCAGTCTGCGCTAAATCCGCCACTTTGATGCGCAGCGGGTTGATGCATGCACCCGCCCCACCGACGGTAATAAGCGGCATTGAATGCTGCTTGCACCAGACAACTAACGCCGCCTTGATGGGTGCGTGATCAATGCAATCAATCACTAATGCGGGTTTAGAGCCCTTCAAAGCAGCACCTAATAAAGCGCCAATATTATCTCGTTTAATGAAATCTTCAATGCAATGCACTTTGCAACGCGCATTAATTTCAGAGATTCTAGACTGAAGCGTCTGTACTTTAGACACGCCCAACGTAGAATCTAAAGCAGGCAAGTGCCGATTAATATTAGATTCTGAGAGATGATCTAAATCGATCAAAGTAAGTTGGCCAATGCCGCTGCGTGCTAGTGATTCTACCGTCCATGAACCCACACCGCCCACGCCAATGATCACGACATGAGATTGCGTAAGGGTTTTAAAGCCTTGCTCGCCGTAGAGTTTGACTAAGCCAGAGAATCGGCGCGCATGATTTTGCTTTGACGCTGACATAAGCCGCTTTTAATGAATTATTTAATCCCAGCGCCCATCGCGCACTTGAATCATCTCGCCTTCAACGCGCACTTCCATCATTTCTAGCGGCTCATACGCAGGCGGCGTTAAAACATCACCTGAGCGCAAATCAAAGGTTGCGCCATGATGCGGGCATTCTAAAATGCCTTTTTTAATACAGCCCGTGGCAATTTCACTGCCATCATGTGGACAGGCGTCTTCAATGGCAATGAGTTTGCCTTCAAGGTTAAACACCGCCACCATGACGTTATCCACATCAACGACTTTCACCTCACCTTCCTTAAGCTCACTTTGCAAGGCGACATCTGTCCAATCCGTCATGGTTAAATTAGGCCTAATTGTAAGCGTGCTTCTTCGCTTAAGTTTTCTTGCGTCCAAGGCGGATCCCACACCAAATTCACCTGTGCATCTTTGATGCCTGCAATGAGTTTAATCGATGATTCCACCATGCCTGGAAAGGTTTGTGCCACGGGACAGCCTGGCGCGGTGAGCGTCATATCCACCTCAGCATGGCCTTTTTCAATTTCAATACGATAGATCAAACCCAGATCATAAATATTGACTGGAATTTCAGGGTCGAATATCTCACGCATCGCATCAATGACATTCGCCGCTAAGGTAGAATCATCGATATCAAGATTTTCAAAAGGCTTGGCTGCCGCCTCATTCTGAGCGATTTTCTCCAGCATATCCGCTTCAAGTTTATTCGCTGGCTGTTGGCCTTCTGACTGGTTATCGCCTACTGAAGGCCTATCGACATTGACATGTTTCATGATTCATATCCTAAATTTAAATTCATTTGCTGCGCGACTTGTGCTTTTAAATCTTCGCGCAATGACTCAAGCTCAATTTCTTCCAATATCTCAGCGGCAAAGGCAAAGGTTAATAACTCTTTAGCTTCTTGCAAACCAATGCCGCGCGTTTGTAAATAAAACAACTGCTTTTTATCAAGCTCACCCACGGTCGCACCATGCGAACATTTCACATCATCAGCATAAATTTCAAGCTGAGGCTTGGTATCAACTTCCGCATCGCGAGATAGTAACAAGTTTTTATTTTGCTGTTCAGCAGCCGTGAGCTGCGCATCTTGCTCAACCAAAACACGGCCATGAAATACACCGCGCGCACGGTCATCTAAAATACCTTTATAGATTTCACGGCTGGTACAGTTTGGCGCAGCATGGCGGATGGTGGTGTGGTTATCAATGTGTTGGCGCTGTCGGCCATAATATAAACCAAGGCAATCAGCATGTGCGCCTTCACCGTTTAAAGAAACCTTTAATTCGTTGCGAACCATTTGACCACCTAAGGTAATGGTGCGCGTAAAAAACTGGCTGCCCGCAGCTTGGCTCACCCAAGTACCACCGATGTGCGTGGCTTTTTTACCTTGTTGTTGAATCAAGTTGTAATCTAAGTAACTGTTCTCACCTAAAATGATTTCAGTTGCACTGTTACTTAAGGCCGTGCAATCATCATTGCTAACTTGGCGCTCTATCACTTTCGCACGTGCACCATCGGCTAACACGATTAAATTGCGTGGCATGGAAAGTGTTAACTCACCTGAATTGATGAAAATTAATTCCAGTGGCTTAGTTAAAACGCAGTGCTCATCCAGATGGATATACACCCCATCACGAAACAGCCCCGTATTTAAGGCTGCAAAAGCATTCGCTTGCTCAGGCATGACTTGCAACATCGCCTGCTGTAAAGACTCAGTGTTTTCTTCAAGCGCAAGCTGCATGGGTTTGATGGTAATGCCTTCATCTAAATCATGACCAAGATCATCACTCAGTGCATCGTTAAACACACCGCCGATAAACACCATTCGATGCACGGCATCATTCTCAGCCAATAGGCCGCTCATGGCATCCGGTAACGCAACTGGCACATTCGGTTCAGCTAAATCAAACTGCTTGCTCGCTAAAGCGCGAAGGTTGGTGTATTTCCAGTCTTCGTCTTTGGTGGTGGGAATGCCCACTTCATTAAAGCGCGCTACGCCTGCGCTGCGTGCATCCTTTAACCAGCCCGTTCCAGCAATTTGCGCGGGGGCGTCTTGGATGAATTTTTCAATTAAAGTCGTCATGATTTGATTAAGCCGCGTCTTGGTTAATCCAGCTATAACCTTTTTCTTCTAGCTCTAAAGCCAAAGATTTATCGCCTGATTTAATAATCTGGCCTTCAGACATAACGTGAATAAAATCAGGGACGATGTAATCAAGCAATCGCTGATAGTGCGTCACTAACAACACTGAACGATCTTCGCTTATTTGTGCATTCACGCCTTTCGCCACCACTTTCAAGGCATCGATGTCTAAGCCCGAATCGATCTCATCTAAAATCGCTAACTTAGGTTCAAACATCGCCATTTGTAGAATTTCATTGCGCTTTTTCTCACCGCCTGAAAAGCCTTGGTTAACCGCGCGGTGTAAAAATTCATCACGCATTTCCATCAAGGCCACTTTTTCTTTAACCTTTTTCAAGAAATCCATTGCATCTAATTCTTTCAAACCCTGACCTTTACGCAGCGCATTGACCGCCGCCTTCATGAAATACATATTCGATACACCAGGGATTTCAACCGGATATTGAAAGCCTAAAAATAAGCCCAACTGCGCACGCTCGTCTGGCTCAAGATCTAGTAGATCCTTACCCATAAACTGCACAGAACCTTCCGTCACTTCATATTCATCGCGCCCAGTCAATACTGCAGCCAACGTGCTTTTACCTGAGCCGTTCGGGCCCATGATGGCGTGAATCTCGCCCGCACCAATCTCTAAGTTCAAGCCTTTAAGAATTGCCTTGCCTTCAATGGTGGCGTGTAAATTTTCAATTTTTAACATGTTTTTATACGATATAAATATTTAGGTTTGGGTCAATATAAAAGGCAGGGTTAACCCACTGCGCCTTCTAAACTAATGCCCAATAATTTCTGTGCTTCAACGGCAAATTCCATCGGTAATTCTTTGAACACTTCCTTGCAAAAACCATTGACGATCATCGAGACGGCATCTTCTTCAGACATCCCTCGTTGACGACAATAAAACAGTTGGTCTTCACCGATTTTTGAAGTGGTGGCTTCGTGTTCTACTTTCGCACTGGGGTTTTTAATTTCCATATACGGAAAAGTATGCGCACCGCAACGATCGCCCATCAGCAAAGAATCACACTGAGAATAATTACGCGCATTTTCAGCGCTTTTGGCAATATGCACTAAACCGCGATAAGCATTCTGGCCTTTACCCGCTGAAATACCTTTAGAGATAATCGTGCTGGTGCTGCCTTTGCCGATATGGATCATCTTGGTGCCTGTATCCGCTTGCTGATAATTATTCGTCAGTGCCACAGAGTAAAACTCACCAATAGAGTTATCGCCTTCTAAAATACAGCTTGGGTATTTCCAAGTAATCGCAGAACCCGTCTCAACTTGTGTCCAAGATATTTTGGCGTTATCGCCTTTGCAGATGCCGCGTTTCGTTACGAAGTTATAAATACCGCCAACGCCATTTTCATCGCCTGGATACCAGTTTTGAACGGTAGAATATTTTATCTCTGCATCTTTCATCGCGATCAATTCCACCAC
>JAZGFQ010000058.1:0-4912 GCA_036479635.1 Arenicellales bacterium | reverse complement strand
GGCGCATTATCGCTGAGGTCGGTGCATCGATGATGCTGGGCGGGAATATTTTGCATTATACGCGTAATATTCCCACCGCTATTGCCCTGCAAACTAGCCGAGGTGAGTTAAGCCAAGGCATCGCTTTAGGGATCGTATTGATAAGTTTGGCGTTTATTTTGGTGGTGACCTTGCATTATCTACAAGGCAGAGGGCAAATCGAATGAGTGATAACTTGTTAAGCATTAAACGGTTGTCAAAAAAATGGCATAGAAAGCCTGTTTTATCTCAGCTTGAACTGAATATTAAAGCGGGGCAATGCCTGTTGATTCAAGGCGAAAATGGCAGTGGAAAATCAACCTTATTACGCATTATTGCGGGTTTGCTTAAGCCCGATGAAGCGCAAATCAATACAGGGATTACCTCACAAAATTGGTCTGCAGCACAAAAGATGTTGCGTGCTCAAACATTATATTTACACCAAGCACCCTATTTGTTTGAGGGCACGGTTGAAAAAAACTTGGCCTATGTACAAAGCACTCGCGCCATAAAAGAGGCGGCGCACTGGGCGGATATTGCGCACCTTTTAGGGCAGCGCGCCAAAACGCTTTCTGGCGGTGAACGTCAGCGCGTCGCGTTGGCGCGTGCATGGCTCAAGCAAGCTAAAATTGTGTTGTTAGATGAGCCCAGCGCAAACTTGGATAAATCTGCTAGACAGCGATTGCTTGAGCTACTACAAGATTTTAAAACACAAGGTGTGGCGGTGGTGATCGCCAGCCACGATCCTGCTCATTTTAAGCAATTGATTGATGAGACCTTAACCCTTGAAAATGGACAGTTAGACCGCGTAAGCCACGTGAATAATGTAGTGGCATTCGTGCCTAAAAAAGCATCGTAATGAACATGGCCATTCAAGCTATCGCAGCAGTTATTCTAGCAGGTGGAAAGGGTCGACGTATGCAAGGTAGTGATAAGGGCTTATTAATGCTTAACGGAAGAACGTTGATTGAAGCTGTGTTAACGGGTATCACGCCTCAGGTCGGACATGTGTTGATTAATGCGAATCGTAATTTTAAGGTTTATAAGGCCTACGGACCGCCTGTGATAAATGATCAAGTTTCGGGTTTTTTGGGACCATTAGCGGGTATTCATGCTGCCATGCTTAGCTTAGAAAACCATGCACATTATACGCATCTATTGAGCTTGCCCTGTGATGGGCCAAAGGTAGCCAATAATTATGCAAGTCTTATGTATGCCGCATTGTTACAAAATAAAATACCTAACGAGTGTATTGTTGTTGCGCATGATGGTGAGCGCATTCAGCCAGTTCATGCGTTAATCCCCCTTTCGTTATTGACGAGTTTAAGCACTTATCTTGCCGAAGGCGGGCGTAAAGTAGATATTTGGTATCAACAGCACAACATGGTTTTGGCGGATTTCTCTGGGCAAAAAGAGATGTTTATGAACGTTAACACACCTGAGCAACTCAACACGTTAAGCTGAGATTCAGCCTATCCAGTCATATAGATTGACAGCTTAAGCCTCAGAACCTATATTAATGATAACCCTAGTCGAATAGAACATTTTTGACAGAGATTTGTACCTAAATAGAGCAAACTTTTTAGAGCATAATATTAGTAGTAAGGGTAAGTTAAATGGAGATTCAATGCAGGAACTGTGTGCACGCAAAACGTAACACGAATTGGAATGATTGGCGGATGAACGTAGTCTGGGTATGTGATGAGCATATCAAGAAGATTCCTGATGCCAGTGAAAACTATTGTCATGGACGCGATTATCAACAATCCTTTGGCGCGCTGATTCATTCGGCTGAGCACTTTTCATTAGAAAACTAAAGCGCTGGATACATGGTATTGTTGGGTTATTTAAGGTGAACTAAGGTTCACCTTAGAGCTAAGCTGTGATTAAATCATAGGCTATGAGTTTAAGCCTATGAACAGTATTCAATTTTTAAACTATGCAGGTGTGGCTGTATTTGCAGCTACGGGCGCGCTAGCCGCATCCAGAAAGCAACTCGATATCGTTGGTTTTATATTCATGGCGGCCGTCACGGGCATTGGCGGTGGAACACTGCGCGATATCATCTTAGGTATTTCTCCTGTGTTTTGGGTACAAGATCCCAATACGATTACTGTGTGCGTTGTGGTCGCGTTTTTAGTGTTTTTTCTGGCGCACTTGATCGAATAGCGATATCGATTATTACTCTGGTTAGATGCCCTCGGCTTAGCCGCTTATTGTGTATTGGGTGCACATATCGGCTTATCACAAGGTGCATCGCCCGTGATTGCGATTGTCATGGGCATTCTAACGGCAAGCTTTGGCGGTATTTTACGCGATGTGTTGGCAGGTGAAACCTCGGTTATTTTGCGCGATGAGATTTATATTACCTGTGCCTTATTAGGTGCAGCTGTCTATGTTTTAGGCTCTGCAATGAATTGGCCCACGGTTTGGGTGTTCGTGGCGGCAACCAGTGCAGCCTTTTCATTGCGCGCAGGTGCATTATTGTTTAGCTGGAAAATGCCGAGGTATAAGCCCCGGCAAGGTAGAGCGTAAAGTTTAACGTTGCTTGTGCTAACAAAAAGCTTTACTCAAGGCGTCGCTGCACTTCAATCGCAGCATCTAATGCCGCCTTTCTGGCTTTATCCATTGTGCCGTTGGAGGCATTACGCACGCTATCATTGAGCGCGTCGTAGTTTTGTTTTGATAAACCTTTAACCACTTCAATCGATGCTTTAATTAAGCTTTCATCGTTGGCGCGTTGGCCATTGATTTCAACCACCGATGGGCTGCCCCGAAACTGATCATCGAAAGCTTGTTCTTCACTGTCTATATTCTCTTTTTCATAATAACAGGTGGCGAGCTGATTAGATTGTGAGGCGCTATGGAACACTAGGTTCACGCGCATAATGTCGTTATCCTGCGTTTTGATGGCTTGCTGCCAGTCTGGGTTTTGTTCATTCGCAATGTAAGCAACCATGGATTTACAGGTGTCAATAAAGGGCGTTTGTGAAAAATTACACGCAGAGGCTAGTAGTGCTGAAACAGTGATAAGGCTGGTGCGTAAAGTTCGGAAGGTAACTGAATTTTTCATAATAAGATGGCCTATGACAGGGTTAAGATTAGTCTGATTTTAAACGGTTTTAGTGAGGACTATTCTATTTTGCCATTTTATGCTTAAATGGCGCTTAATATTGCACGCGATGATAAAGAACAGAGGAATAAAAAGAAGAGTGAAAGAATTAATTATCACGAACGGTGATAGTGCCGTGCAAATTATGCAAAGGGCAAAGATTAAGGCAGATATTTTGCCTTGGAGAGATGTCTTGCATGACGGCCCTGTGCCAGCAGATCTAAATTTACCAGAGCTTGCCATAATACGTGCAGAATTTATTTCGGATCAAGGCTGGGCAGGTAAGGCACAAGTTTTAAAAGACTTCCAAGCGCGTGATGCTCAGTTAGCGAGTTTTAAAGATTATGGCCAACTCACGCTTTGGTTTGAGCATGATTTATACGATCAGCTACAAATTTTACAAATTCTAGATTGGATGTCGGGCCAAGACATGGCCGGCACGCGTGTGCGAATGATTTGCACAGAGCAATATCTAGGGCGTTGCACGCCCGCACAAATGCTCAAAATGCGGGAGCATGAGACAGACATTAGCAAGTCACAATGCTTGCTCGCACAAAAAGCATGGGCGGCCTTTCGCGCACCTCATCCCCAGGCTTGGCGAAATTTGCTGGATATGGATACCTCGGACTTACCATTTTTACACGATGCTATTTTACGTCAACTGCAAGAATACCCTCACTGTGAATCGGGCTTGTCGTTGTCTGAAGTACGCGCGCTGAATATTATCGCCGATGGTGTGAACCAGCCAGGTAGGGTATTTGGCGTGTGGCAAAAAGGTGAGACGCGGCAATTTATGGGCGACTTAAGTTTTTTTAATATGCTTGATCGGCTGTATGATTCCAGCCCGCGCTTAATTAAACTCTCGGAAGGCCAAAGCGTAGATTACCGCCTTTACCCTGAGCAAACCGTGGCCTTAACCCCTTTCGCCAATGCGGTCATTACGGATTCTCAATCTGCCATGCCTGCGATGCAATTTGATTATTGGATAGGGGGCGTGCATCAACGAAAAGGGCAAGTCTGGTGTTGGGATGATGATGCGCAGACATTGAGCTTTAGTGCTTGAGTTTAGGGTTTAATACGAGGCAGAATTCTTTTTTAGAATGACTTCGTTGCTACGCGTCTCGTCATACTAGAACATAGTCAGGTCATCATAAAACCATCCTAACGTTTTTTGATTCATATCAATCTGCTAGCACTATCAATCGTTTATTTGCACCGCATATTAGAGGTGGTCCTTAATACAAATCAAAATGAAATCTATCCTCAAAGAAAAAGTGACGTGGGTGCATCATTGGAACGAGCGTCTGTTTAGTTTCCGCACGACACGCAGCTCGTCCTTTCGTTTTAATAACGGTGAATTCACCATGATTGGTTTAGAGATCGAAGGCAAACCCTTGATGCGTGCTTATAGTTTTGCAGGCGCAAATTATGAGGATGAATTGGAGTTTTTCAGCATCAAAGTGCCCGATGGCCCGCTTACCTCAAAGCTACAGCATTTAAAGGTTGGCGATGAGGTATTGGTGAATGCCAAGCCAACGGGCACTTTATTGATAGACAGGTTGCTGCCAGCGAAACACTTATATTTAATTTCAACGGGCACAGGCATGGCACCGTTTATGAGCATCATCCGTGACCCAGAAACCTATGAGCGTTTTGATAAAGTTATTCTCACCCACGGTGTGCGCAGCGCGCAAGACTTAGCCTATGAAAAACTCATTACAGAAGAATTACCACAACACGAATTTTTAGGCGAGATGATTACCGAACAGTTGATCTATTACC
>JAZGFQ010000057.1:0-5316 GCA_036479635.1 Arenicellales bacterium | reverse complement strand
ACCAGCGCAAGTAACGTCCAGCCCATGACTGAGCCGTTGGTTTTAAAATATTCTTTTAATATCATAACAGCTTACTCGCTCGCCAGCTCGCCCGCTGGCACCACGACTGCTCGCTGCGGGTCAAAATCAAGATGTAACTTTGTATTTGGATCATACAATCTTGCATCACCACGATTAGTAACTGATACAGAAATTTCCTTACCTTCATTCCCTTCTAAATACACATTATAACTTGTGCCTTCAAATTCAGAACGTTGCACGTTCGCGGTGATTTGAGTGCCTGTTTCTGTTGCTTTATCAGTGATATTGAACGCTTCTGGCCGTACAAACATCATTGCGTCATCGCCCACGCGGAGCTTTCCAGTGGCGCCTGTTGAAATGCGCGCCCGCAATGTGCCCGTTCTGTTGGTGTCAATGGTGGCGATCCCTTCTGAGATATCTTTCACCTTGCCCCGAAATAAATTGTTTGCCCCTACAAAGGATGCGACAAAAGAGGTGGCTGGATCATCATAAATACTTTTCCCATCGGCTATTTGATCAATCACCGCTGTTCGCATCACAGCAATGTTGTCAGACATCGTTAATGCCTCGCTTTGATCATGCGTAATATAGATAAAGGTGATGCCAACGCGTTGTTGAATGGCACGTAATTCTGCACGCATATGATGGCGTAGTTTTAAATCAAGCGCGGACAATGGCTCATCAAGTAATAACACATCAGGCTCAGCGCAAAGTGCGCGTGCAATGGCAACGCGTTGCTTTTGACCGCCAGATAATTGAGAAGGTAACTTATCGCCCTGATCTGATAATGCAATCATGTCGAGTAATTCATCCGCACGTTTACGCCTTTCACCCGCTGTCGCACCCGCCACTTCCATTGAAAAGGTAATATTCTCCCAAACTTTCATTAATGGAAATAATGCCAAATTCTGGAAGATCAGCGCAGTAGGACGCTCGTTGGGCCCTTTGCCCACCATGTCGTTTCCACCGATTAATATCTGACCTTGTGCTGGATCCAAGAACCCAGAGACTGCACGTAAAATCGTTGTTTTACCGCAACCTGACCCGCCTAGAAAAGAGAAAAAATCTCCACCATTAATGTGTACGTTCGCCTCTTTGACTGCAACGTAATCACCAAATTTGATCCACATATCTTTTAGATCAACTTCTACACCTGAACTCATAGAACACTCCAATTTTGGCTATTGATAGGCCTGTTATTATAAATTTTTAAGGTTTTTACACGAACGCATAAAGAAACGTCTATCTCCAGACTTTCTAAAATAGAAGCGTCACGCCATTAAGTAAAAGTTATGGCGTTCGTGTAAAGATCTTAAAATAAATCCTCCTCAAGTGCGCGATACACCTGAGGAGGCTCATACTAAGTTAAAAAACTAATAAGTTACCTTACGCGCTTTTAAACTTATTCACATACTCAGTACGAACTTTGGCATACCAAGGCGCTTGTGGTGGCCAAGGGTTAAGGTTTGCCAATGCATCGCCTGGATAAGCTTCTGCAAAGTTTTTCTTATAGTTATCATTCGCTGCCTGATCTGCGCCCAACACAGGAGAGTTATAACCATGCTTATTAATCGCTTCGCCGGCAGGTTTCGATTGGTAAGCATATTTAAAGAACGCATAAATTTCATCGATGTTCTTCGCGCCAACAGGAATAGCGATTCCGTCAACCCAAGCCATCGCGCCTTCTTTAGGTGCTTGATATGAAACAGGGTCGCCTGCTGTTTTAAGTGATAGAGGTGGACCATCCCACGCCTGCCCAACTGTAATACCTTCTTTGAGTAAACCATTTTTCTGGCTATCCGCATCATTCCAAAGCAACTTAACGATATGCTTACGTGCAATCACCCAATCGGTCACTTGCTGCCAAATAGGGCGCATCGTATCTTCAGATTCATAAGCTTTCCACATAGAGCCTTCATCTAGTGCACCAATACTTTCCATGTATAAACCAGCACATAGCATCATAGAATGTGGTCGACCCATAGTATGGCCTGCATTCTCTTCATCCCATACTGCGCCATAAGAAGGTACGCCACCTTCTGGAACATATTTATCTGTACGCCAAGCAACGCCTTCTGTACCCCAAATATGAGGAACCCAATGCACGCCCTTGCCGTTAAATGTCCAATCTTTCTCGCCGATGGCGGCCATTGCAGGATTTACTTTATCGATATCAACTCTGTTCATATCAATAGGCTGTAGTAACTCTAATGGGCCCCACTCCAAACCTTGGTTATTCGTTGGCGAGACCAGATCAAAACCTTGGCCTTTATTGGCTTTCATCTTATTGATGATTTCTTCGTTAGAACCAATACCTGTAAAATTAATTTTGATGCCTGTTTCAGCTGCAAAGCCAGCGATAAAGTCATCTGGAAGGTAATCCGACCACATTAAAATATCTAACTCACCAGATGAGGCAAATGCATTGCTCACGATAGCAGGTGCTGCCAAAATGGCGCCCGTTGCTACGCCTGCTTTAAGGATGCTGCGACGATTGATCTGCCCGCCACTCAATGCAGTATCTTGGGTTAAATTTGAGGGTTTGTTTTTATTCATGATTTCTCCTACATGTTGTAATAATTATGTTTATTTGAAATTATTTATTCCGAATAAAAGGAATTCTGCCAAGCGTTGCAAGCAGATTGGTAAGCCAAAATACGAAACTATCAGCTCGATTAACAATATAGATATGCAATATCATTAATTGCATTTCACCCCCAAAAATCAAAAATGTCAAGAAACTTCTTATTATTTCAGAGAATCTCCTATCCCGTAAAGGATGTTTCAAGGGCTTCTAAGCGAGATAGAGAATATCGTTCTAGCGATAAAAGTGTATAGAGCCAGTTTACCTCCGCCCGTAGAACCAAGCTATGGGGCTGGCGATATTCGTATGTCGACTTGTTGTTGAACAATGGTCTTTATATCATAAAACATAAAGCTCACAGGAATGAATTCGAGCAAGATGACATCTCAACATACTCTTTAATTAATTGATTTTAATCAACAAAAAATACGCAAGATTGAAGATAACGAAGAAAAAATTAAACCTTATTCAGCCGCAAACACCTTATTTCACCGCCAAGCCAAACACGTTTTGTAGAAAGAACAAGCCGATAAAACAAATAATCCCCGCCACAAAAGGGGTTGCGACCCAACCCGCAATGATTCTACCTAGCACAATCCAGCGAATTGCATCGGACCCTTGTAAAATTGATATACCCACAATCGCACCTACCACAGCTTGTGAGCTGGAAACAGGCACCAGTGGAATAGTCGGCAAGCCTTGCTGGGCTAGCCAGGCTTCTAAACCGCGAGATGCGAATACAAATAATACAATTGAATGCGACATTACCGTAATAAAGGCACCGATGGGCGATAGCCTGCCTAAACTATCCCCTATCGTCATCATCACGCCTCTAGAATAAGTAAACACACCAATCGCAATGGCTAAACCACCGAGCAAGAATAACTGTTGCGTTGAGGTAATCTCATACGTACCCATCATCACCGACGGGAAAGGTTGAGCAGGAATAAATACACCCACCACGTTCGCGATATTATTCGCACCCAGAGAATACGCGCCAAATGCCCCAGCTAAAATGAGTGCAATACGGATATAAGCGTCCGCGCGGATCATGTGAACCGTCATACGTTTGCTGAAAAACTTGAAACTTTGATATAAGGTAACGGCAATGCCTGCTGCAAGCACTGGGCACAGTACCCATGTCATTAAGATTTTACTTAAGACATTAAGATCAGTCGCCTTACCCGAAAAAAGATTCCAGCCGATAATCGCGCCCACAATGGCTTGGGAGGTCGAAACAGGCATACCTGATTTGGTCATTGAATACACCGCCACTGCGGCTGATAGGGCCGTCATGAACGCGCCTGCCAAGGTCGAAATTGCACCCAGCTTACCGAGTGTTTGGGAGGTGCCACTCCCCGACACCACTGCACCTAAGATGACAAAAATAGAACAGACAATCGCGGCTGTTCGCCAGCTAACCATTTTTGTGCCAACGGCGGTACCAAAAACATTCGCGGCATCATTTGCACCCAGCGCCCAGCCTAAAAATAAACCACTACTCAGGAAAATTAGAACTAATGGATCCATGCATTAACCCTCTAAAACCTGCATTAAACCAGCCTCTGAATGGCATAAATAGATAATCTATCTGCCACATCTTCAGCCAAGTCAGCAATGCCGTCAATTTGCTCAATGAACTCGCGCAAATGAAGTTTATGCGCAAGCTCCAAATTAGAATCAAAAATCGCTCGTTTGAGCTTGGTGGTTATGATGTCTGCTTCTTTCTCATACAGCATTACCTTATGATTATAGGCAGGCACTTGATCTGGATTACGAAAGAAAGCTCGCCCACTGAGCGCCAACTCATCGGTCGCTCTTATCACCATGTTGGTAAGCCGTTTATAACCTGTGCGATATTCATCAGGAATATCGGGTGATTCATTGGCAAAAGCCCATAATGATCCCTCAAACTGAGACATCAGCTCATCGACACGTTCGATGAGCTCCAAAACATTTGCACGCGAATCGGGGATCAACATATTGGAATAAAGTTGCTTTTCAATGTTTCGGCGTAAATGATCTGCCTCAGATTCCAAACTATTCACCTTCTCCAAACGGCTTTGGAATTCTTCATTAAGCCCTTCTCTTAAATACACGCGAACAGCCAAACGATAAATCACTGAGATTTCAGAAAACTTATCGAAAAAGCTATCAATCTTATCTTCTAGCGATCTTGTTTTTCGAAATAAATTCATTTCCATTTATTCACCTTCTTTTGTATGTAAGAGAACGCATTCTCTATAAAAATCTTTATCATTCATCTTGCAGATAAATTTTATGTTACTTGCTCAGCTTGCAAGCAAGTCAATGCAATTGTATCGACGATAGAATCCACGCTCGCACCGCGAGACAAATCATTCAATGGCCGTCTTAAACCTTGTAGAATTGGCCCAACCACTTGCGCGCCGCCTATGCGTTCTGCAATTTTATAACCAATATTGCCCGATGCTAGGTCTGGGAATATATAAATATTAGCGGCCTCTTTAAAGCTTGCATTAGGCATTTTCATCTGGCGAATATCTGGCATAAAAGCAGCATCAAATTGGACTTCCCCAATAACCTTTAACGATGGCATCTCTTTTTTCAACCTAGCGGTGGCCTGTACTACTTTATCAACCTGCGGATGACCAGCGCTGCCTGCGGTTGAAAAGGATAGCATCGCTACTTTAGGCGTTAAATCTAATAACGTCTGAGCACTCTGAGCAGTT
>JAZGFQ010000056.1:0-2480 GCA_036479635.1 Arenicellales bacterium | reverse complement strand
TTAGCTAACCAATGCACCATATCCTCACGCAATAATAATGGCGCTCGGCTCATGGCATCCACACCTCCTGCAAGTATCAAATCAGCATATCCGTGTGAAATATTACGCACTGCGTTGTCAATAGCTTGTAATCCTGATGCGCAATTACGTTGCACGGTGTAAGCCGTTAGCTTGTCGCCACCGCCAATGCGTAGCGCGATAATTCTAGCGATATTAGCTTCATCAGCGCTGGGCATCATGCAACCGTAGATGACTTCGTCTAAATCGCTGGCATTGAAAGGTTGGCGGAGTATTAGCGGTTTGCTTGCACCAAGCGCTAGATCAGTTGCGCTGAATAAACCGGGTTTACCGCGTGCTTTTAAAAATGGGGTGCGTGCGCCGTCTACTAAATAAACAGGGCGTGCTTTGTTGGTTGTAGAGCTTTTAACCACGCTGGAATTCCTCCTCTGTAAAGTCATCGACTTTGATTGCTTCGCGCATAGCGAGATAGTTAGCTAACAATTGTTTGCCACCTTCTTTACTAATGAGTTTTTTCTTCACGGCTTCGGCAATGCGGTCTGTATGCATTCTTTCGCTTAGCTCGCCACTTTTAAACACTTTCTTAAATTCTTTTTCAATTTCTGACGTTTCGATTGCAAGGTTAAAAGCGTGCTCCATTCTACCCATACGGTCTTCAGGATCATCAGTGAAATAGCAGCCTTCGGTTAAGCGATCACGCGTAGCGGAAGGCGAAAGCGCAATTTTTGCAACTTCATGGATGAGTTTATCTGAGGGTGGTGAGAAAGGTTTGCCAAATGGGAACATCAAGAAGCGTAAACTCTTGG
Organism: Arenicellales bacterium; assembly: GCA_036479635.1. Lineage (GTDB taxonomy): Bacteria > Pseudomonadota > Gammaproteobacteria > Arenicellales > Poriferihabitantaceae > JAAELZ01. Next base: position 1,656 of record JAZGFQ010000056.1, on the reverse strand, counting down.
AAATCACAGAAAAAGGCAAATTGTAAAATACCGCAAGCATCGCCTGTTGCGCATCGTGGATGGCAGTTTGACAAGCGTAATGCAACAACGGTAGATCGGCTTCTGGCTCACCTTGATCTTCAAAATGTTTTAGTGTTGCAGAGCACATATACATATTGGCAAGAATATCGGCAAAACGCCCAGAAAGTCTTTCTTTGCGTTTAAGATTTCCACCTAGCGTTAGCAAAGCATAATCAGTCAATACCGCAAAATCTGCGCTGAGTCTTGTTAAGCCACGATAATATTTTCGCGTAAGCGGTGTACCGGGTGATTCAAAAACGGCATTGGTAAAACCAAACCACGTACTGCGTGAAATATTACTAATCACAAACCCGACGTGCGAGAACAGTGCGTTATCCAGCGCAACCAAATCATCTTCTTGCGTGGCTTTCATCTCCTTTAAAATATAAGGATGACAGCGGATTGCGCCTTGCCCAAATACAATCAGCGAGCGCGTTAAAATATTTGCGCCTTCAACGGTTATTGCGACAGGAATTGCTTGATAACCACGACCAAGGTAATTTGAGGGGCCAAGACAAATAGCTGAACCACCTTGGATATCCATTGCGTGCGTTGTGATCATGCGCATTTTTTGAGTAAGCGTATATTTGAGTAAAGCTGTGACAACTGCGGGGCGTTGACCTTGGTCTAATGCGGTGGTGGTGAGCTTGCGCGCGCCATCCATCATATAGGTATTACCCAAAATCTCAGCCATGGGTTCTTCGATACCTTCAAACTGACCAATCGGCATGCCAAATTGTTTGCGCACGCGTGAATATGCACCCGTGTAGCGTGAGGCCACTTTTGCCGCACCAACGGAAAGCGCAGGAAGAGAAATACCACGACCTTCGCCCAAACATTCAACCAGCATGCGCCAGCCTTTGCCGACGTTATCCACGCCACCAATCAACCATTCCATCGGGATGAAAACATCCTCACCCCACGTTGGGCCATTTTGGAATGGGTTGTTAAGTGTAAAGTGGCGCGTGCCAATTTTAACATTTGGCGTATTGGTAGGAATTAGCGCGACAGTAATACCGATATGATCTCCGATGCGTTCAATACCATCGTTGACTGCTTTGCTTGAGAATACTTCATCGGTTAAAAGTTTATCAGGATCATAAAGCTGAAAAGCTAAACCGAGTAGCGATGCTACAGGCGCGAGCGTGATGTAGCGTTTTTCCCAATTTAGGCGGATACCCAGCACATCTTTTTCGCCTTCAAAATCTGCACGACAAACGATGCCAACATCAGGAATTGAACCTGCATCACTGCCAGCTTCTGGCCCTGTGAGTGCAAAACAAGGAATATCCTTTCCCACAGCAAGGCGTGGCAGATAAAAATCTTTTTGATCTTCGGTGCCGTACTTCATCAGCAATTCACCCGGGCCTAAGGAATTAGGCACCATAATGGTGACAGCGGCTGTGGTGCTTCGCCCAGAAATTTGCATAACCACTTGGGAATGTGCGAGTGCCGAGAAGCCATGCCCACCATATTCTTTAGGAATGATCATGCCAAAGAAGCGCTCTTCTTTTATGTAATCCCAAATAAAAGGCGGTAGGTCTTGTAGTTTATGAGAGATTTGCCAATCATCTAACATGGCACAAAGCTTATCCA
>JAZGFQ010000055.1:0-17458 GCA_036479635.1 Arenicellales bacterium | reverse complement strand
GTTTTTATCATCATTTCCTAATTGGCCATAACTACCCGCGCCCCAGCATTTGATCTTACTATTTTCTAAAGCCGCGCAACTATACTCCCCGCCTAAAGCAACGTGAAGCGCAGTATTAATACCAACCACGCCCACTGGCATGAACGCACTATTTTCGGTGCCATCACCTAGCCTACCCTTAACACCATTTCCCCAACATTTTACTGAACCATCATCAAGGGCTGCACAACTATGCTTGGTGCCTAATGAAATACTAACCGCATTGTTTATATTCGCCACACTCACGGGCACGAGAGAATCAATAACTGAGCCATCGCCCAAATTTCCGTCTGCGTTATCTCCCCAACATTTAACCTCACCACTATTTAACAAGGCACAACTATGTCTAAAGCCTGCCACCACTTCGACAGCATTATTAATACCCACAACGCTCACGGGTATATTTGAATTAATCACCCCACCATTGCCTAGCTGACCCTGTTCCCCTTTACCCCAGCATTGAATGCCTCCACCGCTTAGCACCGCGCAATTATGCCCTTCACCTGCAGATATTTTTTTTGCATTATTGATGCCCGCTACGTTCACAGGCGTAAGCGAGCTCGCCCCCAAACCATCCCCTAGCTGCCCACTGCCACCGCGCCCCCAGCATTGAACTCGCCCACTGGCCAAGGCCGCGCAGCTCCAAAAAGCGCCTGCGGCAACATCCATTGCGTTAGAGACCGCTTCAACACGAACAGGCGCACTCATGGCATTATTTGTGCCATTCCCTAACTGGCCATCTGAGTTACTACCCCAGCATTGAATACGGCCCGTTTTAAGTAAAAGACAACTATGGAAATTGCTTGATGTTAATTTTGCTTTGGGCGCATCAAACAATAACAGGCTTAATACGGGCATCAGACTGGCGGTGTTTGTACTGCTAGAGGCACTGATCGGCATGATAAAGATCAGCATAATCAGCACTCGTACAAACTTTCGCCTGTTGCCTATATTTTTATGGCTCACTTAATCTTCCTTTTATATGTGTCGTCTTCAACTATCCAAAGCTTAAATATTCGTGCCCGTCAAAGCGCCGCTCATCATCTCGCCATTATCGACGGGAATCTTCCCGCCTGGATGTGCTTCAATACGTTGTAATAAATCATCTTGAGAATAACCCTGCCAAGTATTATCGAGGCTAGGGGCAACATAAAACACTTCAGATTTTCGAATACTTTCGCCCGTATCGGTATCAACTAAAGCAACCATAATCTTATGCCAGCCAGGCTTGCTCGGCGTGATTTGTGCCTTGCCTTGTGCGTTGACTGTAATCGTGGCATTGTCATCCGATATGATCCACCTGATTTCTTCGTAATGAACTTTGTAATGTGTGTCATATACGCCACCTACGCCATCATCAAAAGGGTTATCGAACGTCACTGGATCACCCACTGCCCAATTATCAAGCCCAAGCTTGGTAGATGCCGCGCTGGGGGCTAATAATGGAGGCTGAACCTCGCCATTTGATTCTCTCAAGCCTGACTGCGCTAAAGATGGAGAAGGGCCGCCGAAACTTCCTGAAAAGTCTTCTATAGCATCGAGATCAAATAAATTAATTTCCAGATCGTTGGAATATTTCCAGACGCCAGAATGGTTCTTAAACCTAGCGGCAATCGTTGTGCTGGTTTGGCTTGAGTAAAAACCACTATAACTAGCGAATGGATAGTCGAGCGTTATGATGGCAGGCGAGTAGCCTAAAGCAGCAGTATGATTCATCCATTCCACTTCAATCCCTGACGGGAAACAGGATTGCTGGTAGCCACTAATCGTGACGTCAAAAGCAAAGAAAGCAGGAAAAGGCCCTATATTGCTACCATCAGCAGGTGCTTCAATGGCAATATCTTGGCAGCCCGTCTCGGCAAAATAATCAATCCGCCCACGCATCGTGAACGTCTCAACAATCGCCGTGCTTTTAGCTTTATTCTTCTCCCATACTTTAACGGTAATCGTATGTAAGCCTGTGCTAAATGAAGTAATGGGGAAGATGTAGTTTTCGTTCGCACTGAGATCATTCTCATCTAACAAACCGATCAAGCCATCCTTACTTGATTTCACTTCAACATTACAACAATCATACCCAAACTCAGAATCAAAGGCCTTAACCTTAATGTGTAAGGGAATCTCTTCACTGGCAAAATAGCCATCTAGTCCAACGAGATTTTCAGACTCCTCTGGCACACTATGGACTGCACCATTTTCAACTAAGTGGCCATCGACCTTAATCCAGTTTATTTTAGGGGGTTGATTGGGCGCTTCACCTCCTGCAATTGGAAAAGGAATATCGAATAATTCCCAAGGACCTGCTTCAACCGTTGTCACTAATAAATCCAGCTCAACAAAAGCTTCACTGTTTAAGCCTGCAGTAATTTCCCAAAGCGGGTCTCTGGGCGTGCTTGCCTCAACATCTGTATAAATGCCGACATCAGCACCCCCAACTTTAATCCCCATTACCTTAACGGTTCCTTCTAGTGCCGCACGTGCGCGCAAATCAACCGTACCAGAATCTGAGGTGTAATCAGGTAATGGCGCAGCAATGATTTCATCATTCTGATTCGCAATTTCACTCCAGATGCCATCGTCTAATTCAACCCCTAGTGTGGCATCAAAATGCTGATCAATTCCCCATTCAACCGTCGTATCACTTGTGCCATTTAAATGCACAGCAAGTGAAATTCTAGGCGTAATGGCAACGACGCCAATCCAGATAGGTGCAAATTTTTTAGTCTTTAGAACTTCCTTTAAATCTAAACCTGATGAGTGGTCTCCAGAGGCAAAGCCACTCAGCTCAAAATCTTCTTCAAAGGTAAAGGAAAGTTCAAAATTGGGGTTATTGCAAAAAAATCCATGGCATTTGAAATTTAACGTTATAAAGGCATCTAGATCAAAAAAACCTTCTGTTCTCACCTGATCATTTTTGGTGTTGTCATTGTTATCTTTATCAATAAAAACATGATCAAAATTAATTCTTGGAAATGGTAATACATCTAAATTCGCCTGCGAAACAGTATTATTATCATAGGGTGCTCTTGCTGCTGCAGATAACTGAGCCGAACTTAAAGCAGGCACTTTAACCCCTTCTCGTAATGCACCTACTGCTGCACCCACGACGACAGGCGTTGGATCAAATTCGTAAAGCGGAATGCCCTCTTCTTCGATATCTCCAAGCGCTAAACCTCTCCCTAAAGTGATCCCACCTTCTTTAAATAATTGATCTAATTTCGCTGGGCGCGTCTGCAAGAAAAACTTACCATTTTGCATCCCTTTTTGGGTGACTTCACGTAGTAATCCATGGCGTAGACGAGCACTAGATTTACCCACAATAATATCGCCGATAGAAATACCCTGGAGCTGTTCTGGTGGTTCAGAGAAAATTATCGTGCCGTTATTTCGTCGAATTTTAGCGATTTTAGACAGCGTAAAAGGGTCTAAAATAAAGGCGTTATTTTGAAATTCAGTGCCTACATCAACAGGCGTAATCGCGTGCAGTGCTGATAAACGCTCTGGTACACCCAACATATATAAAGCGTAATCAGGGTCATTTTCATCCATGTCTTCAACCGTTGAAATGCGCCCATTGTGCAGCGGGTGCGCCGTACCTCGCCCGCGCATGATCTTACCGATATGCGTGTTAATCACCTGAAAGTCGCTGAACACACCTGCCGTGTCTTTGAACCTTCCACCGGAACCACTGCAATCCTTATTGGTAAAACCCACTAAGCTCGATGCGATACGCGTTCCTGTGCGTTTAACGCTAAACTTACCAAAGCCTGCTAGACGTTGATCTGCACACAATACATTCAGCTTATTCTTGCCATCTAAGTGAAACTCTGCGCCCACATTCGGACCAGGTAAATTAACACCATCAGCGACAGCAATAAAAGCAAAGGTATTGTCTGGGTTATCGGCCATGCCTTGCACCACACCACTACCCACTAGCACGGGAGTACCTTGCACAAAGCGTACGGTCGTGCGCGCATTCATGTCAAAATTGCTGATATTCCGTGGATCAGATATCTTGCGTGTAGTGAGCATCACGCCCTTTAAAGCCACGCCATTATGCATCGCATTAAATTCATACATGCTGGGTGTGTGACTATCTGGAAAAACAGATGCCGCCCGAGGAATGGACGGCCTGCCGTTGGTTAAGGCGGGAGCAGGTGCTGTCCATTTCTGAATAGCACTTAATGCAAAAATACCCGAGACATTAGCATCACCCTCTGAAATATCTGCCCCCGCCACTAGGCTTGCCATTGAAGGCGCCGGTGCAGCAGTTTCATCCATAACAATTTTAATAGCCAGTGCTTTTGTGACTATTTTATTATTCACAATCGCCGTAAAAGTGAGGCTGATTTTGCACTGACCACTGCCCGTCGATACAATACTCCATTCATATAAAGTTGGGTCTAAAGTTTCGCCGCCTATTTGATAACACTCGCCCGTTAATAGAATATCGATTGATTGCAGGTTTTCAAAAATGGTCAGAGGTAAAGCAGAGGTATCAAAACTCAAGGTATTGATAGAGCCTTCATCCACATTAGGCTGTGCGCCACTGGCCTGCGCTTGACCGTTCCAATGATAAGGCGCTTCAAGTGCATCATCATCGAATAATAACAATGATAAAATAGGTGTAAGACTCACTTTTGCAAACACACTTTGCGTCAAAACTAACGCAACTACCATTAGTATGGTGCTGCACCATTTAAAATGTTTACGCGAAATTTCCTTTTCCGATTGCTGCTTAAGTTTCATTTTTTTAGTTAAATATTGAAGTGCTTAATAACTAGGGCGACAAACAGACTGAAAGTAGCTCATTTATTTTCTATACATTTATTACAAACAAATAACTACGACGACTCCACTGCTGGTCTTAACTGGAAAACACATCGAATCTTCTGGCGTAGTTATCACCCAAAGCTCTTCGCCATGCTGCGTATCCGACTGACTATAAAACAGTTTATTGCCCACGCCCAACATCTCTTTTTGCCCAATAACGTTCACAATATCAGCAATAAATTCCGTGCTTTCATCCGTACCTTTTGATGTCCAAAGTTCAGCATTCGGCCCTGTGCCTGCAATAAAATAAAAAGCGTTATTGGTTGTAGTTAAGCTATATAAAATATTTGAACCTACCGCCGTCCCAATCATCTGTGTTCCACCCACCTCGCCATTTGATATCCAAAGTCTTTTATCAAAGATGCTTGTGGCGAATGCGATCGCGTTAAACACCAACTTACCGTTAAACGCGCTCATCGACTCCTCTGGCGTAACGTCTGCCGACACATTCACTGTGCCTTGGGCTGTACCATTTGATTTCCAAAGCGTGGTTAGACCCGTGTTATCTGTTGCTGCAAAGAATACTTCATCTCCCACCACGGTCATTAATTCTGGCGATGAATCCCCCGTTGAATTGATATCAATCGCAATTGTGCCTACTGGCGTGCCATCAGATACCCATAGCGCTACGCCAGACCCATCCGTATCTGAAATAAAGTACAAAAGACCACCCGCCGACTTAACGGGGCGATTTACAATCGTACACCAAGAATCATCAAACACTTTAAGCTGAACAGCGACCTCATTAACAGCATCAAATTTCCATAGCTCGCACGGTCCTGAAAGCTTAAGCGCCAAGAATAGCTCACCATTGACATCAAATAGTTTTGTTAATCCAGAAGGCATCGCCCCCGGCTTTATATCTGCAATTAAGCTTGTGCCTGCGGCTGTTCCATCGCTCACCCATAGCTCGCCGCCTGCGCCTGATGAAAAGGCTCGAAAGTATATTTTATTATTTACGTGCGTAAATAAAGCGTTATTCCCTGCGCTATAAGTAGGCGGTAAAGTGAAAAATTTTTCGGTGCTTTGAGGTGTGCCTGTTGTAACCCATAATTCATCACTCAATAATGTTGCCAGCCCCGGCGGACGCAATCTGAAAAAAACCTTATCTTGCATCGCGATTAGTTCACCCGCATACGCACCTGGCGTGTTGGGCATGATCAGTAAAAGACGTAGGGTTCCGTTTGCAGTGCCATCGGATTTCCATAAACCTTTGCCTTCGTCATCTTCTGCAAAGAAATACACTTCACCCTTGAAGTTCACCATTTTCTCGGGGTTCGAGCCCGTGATGCCTGGCGAGATATCCAAGACTAACTGGGGCGTGTTATCTGCCGCAAATGAAGCTATGTTCACCACAGCTAAAGCCCATGCAAATAACCAGATGACAAACTTCCGCTTTAATATCAGTGCTAAACACTTTCGGTTCTGTTTGCTCAAGCTTATAACTTGCATGGTGCTACTCCATAATAATTTGCGCTTTGCATCCGCCTTAAATTAAAGACAGAATACCCTGTATAAACTTAAAGGCGATTATTATGGCTAAAGTGGCTCAATTATTTTAGCATTCCAAAATACTACACGAATATGCTGAAAGCTAATTTTATAGAGCGTCTGGATCTATATCGATTAAATCTAGGAAAGAGAAAGTCAAATTCTGACGAATTTCATCCCAACCATTCTCAGGCTCAGGAGGCGTATATATCTGCTTTATATCATCACAGCTGAGTGCTTTTATCCAAACTGTGAGCGCCCCTTGACTAGCGGCAGAGGCTTCTAATCGTGAGGCCATTTGCGCATATTTTATAACTTGCCAGCGTGGGGATTTTGCCGCAGGATAAGATTTGACCAACTCATCAGCCAATTTTTTAATCCGTTTAAAATGATCTTGCGCGGTAGAGACGTTATTCTTTTCTAATAAGGCAATACAAGCCAAGCCGTGTTCAGATTGTAGTACAAATTGTCGATCTGCCCACTGGTGACTGTTTTTCAGGGTTTGAACGACACTTGTTAAGCTTTGTTCAGCATCAGAATAATGACCTTTGATGAGATTAAACAAGGCTAGATCAACTTGAAGTATGATCTGCTTTCGTCTTAAGCGCTCATTTTCGTATTCAGAGCCCAGATCTTTAAATTCAGGCAGTAAGGTTTTAGCTTTTTCATACCCAAATTCGGCTTCTTTGATTTTATCCATATACACCAGTAGGCGCGATACACGGAAATAGTGAGAACCGACTTGTGATTGCAATTTAAGGCTAATGTTTTTTAATTTTTTCATTTGCGCTAACCGCTGAGTATTAAGCAATAACGCTTCTGCTTGCTTCCCTTCTACAAAAAATAACTGCGCAGTGACTTGTTTCTCAATACGCAACATCGAAGCGAAGGTTTTATTATTCGGCGTTTTTACATAAGCTTCTTTGGCTAATAAATAGGCACGTCTAACGTGTTCACGACCTTGATTAAATTGGCCGAGATGCAGTTTAAATGGGTTAGATAATATTGCCCCAATTCGCCAGTGAGTATCAATTAAAGCGCGCGTCACCTCAGCGTTTTTAGCCTGTGATTGATGTATTTCCTCTAGTTGTTCGACTGCCGTTTCAACAGAAAGTAACCTTGCTAAGGTAGAGCCTTCTAGTAATAACAGTTTGTCATCTAAGTCTCGTACCACCGATTTGGATAATTTAACAGCTGCATTAATTTGCGCCAGATTGAGCGCTTTAGTTTTATTTGATTCTGCTTTTTGCCAACTTAATATCCCAGTTAAGCTTAGCAACCCTATGAACAAAACAGCCCCTATCCATGCACCTTGATGCCGTCGTAATGCTTTACGAATACGATACAATACGCCGCCGTCATAAGCTTGAACAGGCCGATATACCAACCAGTTTCTGATTTCTTCTGCGAAAGCAGCGACGCTAGAATAGCGCAGATACGCATGTTCATGGCTGGCCTTTTGGAATATCGCCAGTGATTCGTTGCTCAATATCGCTGGAAGCTGCTTAAGATCATATTCCTTAACAGGAGAATCTTTTGAGGGGCGGGTCATCAATAAGCCAAAAATGATGCCTAAGCTGTATATATCGTCCCCGACATTGGGTAACTCACCCCTGCAGCGTTGCGGGCTAGAAAATGCCAACGTTAAGCCTCTAAACTTTGGCAGCTTTGTGACCGAATCTGCTTCACGCTTCTCAGCCACCGCAATGCCAAAATCAAGTAACTTTATTTGCCCCTTTATCGTGACTAAAATATTATCGGGTTTTAAATCACAATGAATAACGCCTTTTTGATGCGCAATTTGAACGACTTCCAGTAAGTTTAAAAATAAGTTCAGCCTTTGTGCCTTATTCAAGTTTTGATCATTAGCGTATTGAATAATATCGACACCTTCGATGTATTCCATCGCCAGATATAAATCATTCGAATTTTGTATATAGCCTCCATCTAAAATAGTAGTAATCGCTGGGTGAGCGAGATCTGCTAAGATCTGACGTTCGGACTGAAATAGAGCCGTATTAATATCATTCGCAGGCACGATTTTAATCGCCACCTCTTGCTCATAAGCGCCATCAACTCGATGCGCTTTATATACCGCCCCAATGCCGCCCTGCGCGATGGCTGAATCAATTTCAAACGCACCCACCATCATCCCCCTTCGATCTGACGGCGCGTGTAAATCGTCTGGCAGTGTAAGCGTATTATCGAGGAAGTCTGGGCTTTGCGTGATGGCATCCAATAAAGAGGACACCTCATTTAGAACCGCCTCACCATTTTGTGCATCTAAGCATTGAGCTGTCAACCATTCATGGCGTAGATCAGGATGAAGTTTTAAAACTTGATACAGTAAATCATCTGAATCTAAAACGGCACCTTTAGCATGACCTGACACTTCTTAGATACCGGATGGCTAAGCCATCTCTCGATAAAGCCATGCTCGCGCGGCCGTCCATTTACGCTTAATCGTCGCAATGGAAAGCCCGAGTTCTTGCGCGACCTCTGCGAGGGTCATGCCCGAAAAATAACGTAATTCAACAATTTTGGCTTTGGTTTCATCTACTTCTGCCAATTTATTTAAAGCCGCATTTAAATGCAAAATATCAACATCAATCGTTGGGTTAGACATTTGATCTTCCATAATAATCATGGTTTTCTGCCCACCGCCACGCTTCAATGCTTTTTTGGCTAAGGCATGATCCACCAAAATCTGGCGCATACTCCTTGCTGCTACCGCCATAAAATTCATTTTTTCAGGGAAGACCGCTTCAACCGAACTATCTCGACCATATAGTTTTAAATAGGCTTCATTCACCAACGCCGTTGGGCATAGCGTATGGTTAACACGCTCATTAGACATATAACGAGCCGCCATTTTTTTCAATGCCTGATAGGCCTGTGTATCAATGTCGTTCGCATTCATAGTTGAAACCAACCCTAGAACCAATGCCTGAAACGTAGACCGAACGTCTCGCTGCTTTGTTTTTTAATCGCGTCATGTTTTATCAACGCTTCCAATGCAACCGATGTTTTAAGCGACAAGGGAATTGTGTATCTTGCTAATACGTCATAGCTTTCAACTTTGAATTTTGTTGGCTTATCTTGACGACTATACAGCCTTGTGACAGGCGCTTCTAATTCCAACAATAATTTATGCTGACCGATGCGGGTTTTATATTTTATCGTCGGCTCAATTTCGATTTCAGCAATGCCAAATTTATCTTTTTGATAATAATCAATCTCAAACTCAGCGCCAATTTGCCATTTTTCAGTGAGTTGATACATATAAATCGGCGTGATTTCTCCTTGCCAATTCTGTGTGTTTCGATCGTAGTCTATCGTGTTTCTCAAGATGACTTGATGCGGCTTAGGCATATTTAACGAGTACCGATGCACTAAAGAAAATCGCTCTCTCTCACTGTGACGTATTCCAGCATATTTCAGATAAACTTGATGCTGCTTGCCTTTAAATCCTGCGCGATGGATGAATAACCCCATCGTGTTATCTTTAGAATCTGTTAGTTCCGCTAGGCGTGTTTGAACATACCAGCCCTCTGCCGCTAGAGCATTTTGTACACACACAGGCATCAGCATGATAAACGCTAAGGCTGCGATTTTAATGAGGTTCATGTAATTTTGTATTATTATCAGTGCCACCACATTGTAACCGAGCCTCGCAAATAAGATGTGATAAAAACCGCACATTCTCGAAATGGAATTATCATGCAACAATTAGACTTTATAAACTCAAGCCGTAACTTATTTCAACGTGAACATTTAAGCTTAGCGTTAACAGAAAATTTTCTATCTGTTGATAAGTCTAAAATCTTATTACATCATTTAATTGAAGTCACGCAATGGCAACAACCGCGTATTAAAGTTTATGGGAAATGGCATTTAACGCCAAGATTGTTGCAGTTCTATGGCGACGAAGGCTTAGTGTATGAATACTCTAAAACATTGCGCGGTACTCTAGCGTGGACGCAAACCTTGTTTGAATTAAAAACCCGCGTAAGTAATGCAACTGGCGCAGACTATAATTGCGTGCTGCTCAATTATTACAGAGATGGCCAAGATACCATGGGCTGGCACGCTGATGATGAACCTGAATTAGGTGTGCAAGCAAATATCGCATCTTTAAGCTTAGGGGCGAATCGTGATATTCATTTTAAGCCTAAAGCGACTGCAAAAATCACTACTCATGAAACCATCAAACTTGCGCTACCTTCTGGTTCATTATTAACGATGCAGGGTGATACGCAAGAATATTGGTTGCACCATATTCCTAAGCGTGCGCGATGTCATGCGCCGCGGATTAATCTGACCTTTCGGGCAATTCATCCCTCACCTTAATATTCTAAATCTAAAACCTAAACTAATTACCATCATTCACTAAGCGAGCGTAACCTGGCGTGCTTCTGTTGAGAGGTGTCGATAGACCATCAATAAAATGAACACTTAAGCCTTTAGTAGGATCATTTGGGTCAATATCAGAAGACCAGTAATAATATGAAAAGATATATGAAAAATAGCCTTCATCAATCGCAGGATTACTGGCACTCGGCTTCACGATTGTAAGTAATTCCAAGCTGGTTGGCATACGCCAATTAGTGTAACCACATGAGGTTGCTGTAAAAGTTGATGAATCCAGCGTATTCCAGCTATATAGATTATTAAAATGTAGATTTTGCCAAATCAAGCCCGTCACGTTATCTCTAACGCACGCCCAGCTACTCGAACTCGGCGATAAAGGCGTGCCGTTACTGCTTAATTTTCGAAGCGGGTCCGTATCAACTGCGGGCACGGCATCATCAAATAATATAATACTTAATACAGGTGTAATACTTGCCCCTCCTGCAGCGAGTGCATTTCCAACTAGAACTAGCATCGAAAAGAAAACACCTGACATCAGATGACCGCTCAGCCTTAAAACAGATTTATTTATTTTTCTCATTTCGTTTTCCTTTAATTAGTTTGGTGCTTCAAGAGACCTCTGCATAACTAAGAGGCGAAAGAAAAATGGTTGAAATCTTTCTGATTAAGCCATGAATTGCAACTAATAGCGTGCTATTAGTCAAACTCACAACGCCAAGCCCAATACTAGGCAGAGGAGTTTTAGACGTTTTTACTCGTCGCCTAGGTTAGGCTGGACTCTCTTCAATTAAATTTAATCACTTTATTAATTTAATACAAGCTCGCTCAACGTTATAAATATGCCTAATCCATATTTTCGTGGTTATTGCCACTTTTATATCCACCTTAAATATTAGTTTTTGTTAAAACACTACTAGAGAACCCCTGCGCTATATGGGAGAATCCGCGCTCTTTGATGCCCACCTGCAAACATGTTTGATTTATTCGCAAAACACGCGCCTTCTAATGTTAAAAATGACCTGCTTTCAGGTTTAACAGTTGCGCTGGCTCTCGTGCCTGAAGCAGTGGCGTTTGCCTTAGTGGCACAGGTGCACCCATTAGTGGGCTTATACGCTGCTTTTTTCATGGGCTTGATTACGGCTGCCTTAGGGGGCCGCCCTGGCATGATTTCTGGTGCAACGGGTGCGATTGCCGTGGTGTTAATCAGTTTGGTGATAGAACACGGTGTTGAGTATTTATTTGCCGCAGTCATTTTAATGGGCGTATTACAAATGGCTTTTGGCGCGCTACGTTTAGGCAAGTTTATTCGCCTTGTGCCACATTCCGTATTTTTGGGTTTCGTGAATGGTTTAGCCTTAGTGATTTTCATCGCACAGCTCAAGCAGTTTCAATTTACCGATGCCGCAGGCGTTAGCCAGTGGATCACCGGCAACGCACTGATTCTCATGCTGACGTTGGCCTTCGCCACCATGGCGATTATTCACTATTTGCCAAGATTCACTAAAGCCATTCCTTCTACCTTAGTGGCAATTGTATTAATCAGTTTGATCGTTATCTTTGCAGGTTTTGACACGCGCACTGTAGGCGATATTGCTTCAATCTCGGGTGGCTGGCCGACGTTCCACATTCCTAATATTCCGTTTACTTTAGAAACCCTTAAAATCGTTTTACCCTATTCTATTGTTTTAGCTTTAGTTGGTTTGATTGAAAGCTTACTCACCCTAAACCTCGTTGATAATTTAACCGATACCCGCGGGCAAGCGAATCGCGAAAGCTTAGCACAAGGTTTAGCCAATTTCGTCACTGGCTTTTTCAGTGGCATGGGCGGTTGTGCGATGGTTGGGCAGAGCATCATCAACATCAACTCAGGTGGCCGCGGGCGTTTATCTGGCATCACCGCCGCACTGGTGTTATTACTGATTATTATGGTCGGCGCACCGTTAATTGAACAAATCCCTATTGCGGTATTAGTTGGGGTAATGTTCATGGTAGTCATCGGCACCTTTAAATGGTGCAGCTTAAAGCTCATCGGTAAAGTGCCTGCAACGGATATTCTTATCACGTTGGTTGTTACGCTTACCACTGTATTTACTGATTTAGCCATGGCGGTGATTTTGGGCGTGATTCTTTCAGCCTTGGCCTTTGCCTGGAACCATGCCAAACATATCTATGCAGATGTCAGTACAGATAAAATGGGCAATATTGTGTATTCATTAAATGGCCCATTATTCTTTGCATCCACTCACCATTTTCAAGAACGTTTTCACCCGAACGATGATACTGATGACGTGACGGTGGATTTCAAAAATGCACGCGTGGCAGACCATTCTGCCTTAGATGCCATTGATAGCTTAGCGATACGTTATGAGCGCGCAGGCAAACGCTTACACCTAAAACACTTAAGTCCTGAGTGCCGTTTATTGCTTAAAAATGCAGGGGCTTTGGTTGAAGTCAATGTGATCGAAGACCCGACTTATTCTGTTGCCGTGGGCTTGAACGCTGAAGAGACCGCTGAGTTAAATAAATTGGCGCATGATTAAGTGCACGCGGCTTAATTAATTCAAAGAATCCTGCTCAATAGACAAAAACACGCCATAAGCATTACCTCGATGTGCGGCTTCAAACGCAGGTAAGTCCGAGAAATCAGACCAATCAGCCGCAGTAAAAGCTTCGTCAAAATCAACAAAATCTTCCACAGCAGTAGCCATGACTTCGCGTAATTTACTTAGATATCGTTGGGTCAACTTTATTGCTTCATTGGGTTGATCCCCCACAGGCCCATGCCCTGGCACGATGGCTTTAAGATCTGTATTATCTAAAGTATCTAATAAGCTTAACCACTGCGCAGTATCGGCACTGCCCGTAAAAGGCACGCGGCCTTCGAAAATTAAATCACCAGAGATCAGCACTTGATCAGGCTTCACTAACACACTGAGATCGCCATCTGAATGCGCGCGGCCTAAGTAATTAAGCTCAATCTCTATGTCGCCGATTGTGAACTGCGTATCCGCAGCAATCACCTCATCAGGTTTGACCAAATAAGTATCTTCGTTCACCCATGGGTCTAAGGTGAATTGCCGCTCTTCTAAACGCTCAGCTGAAATCGGCGCATCTAAGTAATCTTGGTAGCCCGCAGGCGCGATGATTTTTGCACCGAGCGCTTTGAACGCTTGTAAGCCGTAGATATGATCTGCGTGATAATGTGTGACGATCACATGCGTAATGGGCTTATTTGTCAGGGTTTTTATTTTATCAATCAACATCGCTGCCAAAGAAGGCGTGCCTAATGCATCAACGACCACCACGCTGTCCGCGGTAATGATGGCGGTTGCGTTAGAAATGAAACCTTCGTTATCTGTTGCCACGCCCGCTTCGCCTTTAACGTAGTAAACATGCTCAGACACTTGTTCTAAATGCATCTCAACACTTGAAGGGACATAATCAGCCAGCACAGGCAAGCTCACCAGCAATACGCACAGCGCCCTTAGGCTTGAATTTAATTTATTCATGAGTAAGGTTTTAAAATGATTTTTTATTCCATAGGCAATACAACGCCATTCCTTTGGCATTGCGGTTGTTATTCAAACCTTAAAACTTACTTGGATTCAAGTTACTTTAAGCCAATCGCCTTTAGGATTTTTAAACCAGGGCAAAAACCCGTAATGCCAGCAAACGCAAGCGCGGCCATCGGCACCCATGAAAACCAATGCACATTATTATGCCCCGTTAAGTAAATACCGATGTAAATAAACACCGCCATCATAATGAAAAGTACGCGTAAAGAAGTAGACATGATTATTCCTCGTTAATGATTAAATTTGAATGCACACCACACGCGCATCTATTCCAACACACGCTAAGCTAAACCTTTTGACCTTATCAATCACAAAGGTTCATACTATCGGCACATCAATTTTACAAGCTGGCTAAATTATATGTCAAATAATCTTCCTAAAACACGCATTCATACCTTAGAGCTCGGCCCGATGGAAAACTTCATTTATCTGATTGAAGACACCCATTCTAAACGCACCGCTGTGGTTGACCCTGCTTGGGAAGGGGATGAAATTCTAAACTTAGCCAAATCAAAAGGCCTGACCATTACCGACATTTTACTCACGCATAGCCACCACGATCACATCAATGCGATTGACGATATTCTAGAAAATTTTGATGCAGAATTACACCTTACGCATGCAGAAGCTACGTTTTGGGGGCAAGCTAAAAAACCTACTTTACATTATGGCGGCGACGCCATTTCACTGGGTAAAACTGATATCGATATTCTGCACACACCTGGGCATACGCCAGGATCGGCTTGTTACAAAGTAGACGATAACTTAATCACGGGTGATACGATGTTTGTATTTGGTTGTGGGCGTTGTGACATGCACGGAGGCGACCCAAATCAGATGTTTGATACCTTAAGAAAACTCGGCAAACTACCTGATAAAACTCAAATCTTACCGGGCCATAATTATGCGGTGCAAACGACTGCAACCATAGCGGAGCAACACAAAGGCAACCCCTTTATGCATTTTAATCATGAACAAGATTTTGTGAAATTCAGGATGAACTTACACGGTAAAGTACGGCAATCGCCTTATGATAAGGTGAGTGTTGAATGCGCGCATGAATGGTTAGAAGCTTAGTTTAGATTAAAACTCAATAATCGAAACATCAAATACCAACTAAAAAATCAAACAAAACACCCACAGTCTGCGTGGCATGCAGAGGAATGAACACACTGCAGGTGTTTGCTTTTTAACAATAGCGAGAATAACTAAATAAATTAATCCGCTTGTTGATTACGAATAAACGCGGGGATTTCAAAATCAGTATAATCAGGTTTACTGCCGCCCGCAGCACGCACGCCGCCATCAAAGACATTACGTGAAGGCGCTGTGAAGCCACCTTGACGTGTTTCAGATTTACCCACTTCTGTTGGATTAAGTTCAGGCTTAGGCGTATTTCGAACGCCGACAACTGCAGGCGCTTCCACTGGCTGAACAGGTGCTACTTGAACTTCTTGTTCCTCCGCCCCTAATCCTGTCGCTACCATGGTAACGCGCAGCTCACCTTGCATTTCAGGATCAATCGCTGAACCTACAACCACAATCGCATCTTCGCCTGCAAACTCATGCATCATTTCACCGATTTTCGAGAATTCACCGATGGTTAAATCAGGGCCAGAGGTAATATTAATTAATAAGCCTTTTGCACCGTGTAAATCCATGTCATCCAATAGTGGGCTAGAAATCGCTTTCTCAGCGGCTTCTTCTGCGCGGTTAGCTCCTACAGCTGTTCCAGAACCCATCATCGCCATGCCCATTTCTGACATCACTGTACGTACATCTGCGAAATCAACATTGATCATGCCAGGCCGAGTAATTAACTCAGCGATACCTTGAACCGCATTTTGCAACACTTGATTGGCTTCTGAAAAGGCATCAATCATTGTTGCATCGCCGCCCATATGCTCCAACACACGTTGATTTGGAATAGTGATTAACGAATCAACCTGGTGTTTCAATTCTTCCAAACCTTCCTCTGCCAGCTTCATTCTACGCTTACCTTCGAAGGAAAAAGGCTTAGTAACAATCGCAACGGTTAAAATACCTTTCTCGCGCGCAAGTTCTGCCACCACTGGCGCAGCGCCTGTACCCGTGCCGCCGCCCATACCCGCAGTAATGAACACCATATCAGCCCCATCAATAGCTTCAGCAATTCGATCACGATCTTCCATTGCCGCCTCACGGCCAATATCAGGATTTGCGCCCGCACCTAACCCTTTCGTTAAGTTACTTCCTAACTGCAAGGTTGTTTCAGCGCTTGAATTGCCCAATGCCTGCGCATCAGTATTCGCGTTAATAAAATCTACGCCTTCTATATTTGTTTTCATCATGTGGTCTAGCGCATTACCGCCACCTCCACCTACACCGATGACTTTTATGACGGCGGTTGAGCCGACTGAATCAATTAATTCAAACATTTTATATCCTCTACTTTGTTGCCACTAAAAATTTGTTCATCATCATAATGAACGATTAAAAACTCCCTTTAAACCAACTTTTCATCCGTGCAAGCACCTCGCTAAACGTGCTTGATTTCTTCTCTTCGGGTTTCTCTTGTCCGCCCGTTTTATGCCCAAATTTCACCAAACCTGTGCCCGTGGCATAGATTGGGTTTAACACCATCTCGCTTAAGCTGCCTTTATAATTTGGCAAGCCTAAACGCACAGGCATATTGAAAACTTCTTCTGCTAAATCCACCGCACCTTCGATTTTTGAACTTCCGCCCGTAATCACGACAGAGGTCACTAAACCTTCATAACCACTGCGCTTCAGTTCATTTTGCGCCAGCACGAAAATCTCTTCCATGCGCGGTTCAATGACTTCTGCTAGGTTATGTCGTTTTAAACTACGGCTCGGTTTTCCACCGATACTAGGGGCGTCAATCACTTCGTTCTCACCCACTCGATTCGCAAGTGCACAGCCGTATTGTTTCTTTAAATCTTCGGCGGCGGATGTTGGCGTTTGCAACGCAATCGCAATGTCATTGGTGACTTGATCGCCTGCAATGGGTATTACCGAGGTGTGCATAATCGTGCCACCATGAAAAATGGCGATATCGGTTGTGCCACCGCCGATGTCAATCATGCACACGCCTAACCCACGCTCATCATCACTTAACACCGATTCACTCGAGGCGACTTGTTCTAAAA
>JAZGFQ010000054.1:0-9145 GCA_036479635.1 Arenicellales bacterium | reverse complement strand
CTGCACCTTCTACCGTTAAGAAAGGTTGCTTGTTTTGCCATGGTAAGGCGGAAGAAGCCCCTTTTGCGATTCGCAACAAATATGGCGTTAATTCAGGTTATAACTGGAAAATTGGCACCGTTATTGGTGGTAGTGCTGTGGGCGTACCGTTAGCCAATATTTATGACGTTGCATTCAAGCGTACGCTTTACGCATTATTAGCTTTGGCCACTATTTTTGGCTTAATCTTTCTGATCATCAACCGCATGGTGAGTAAAAATATTATTAAACCACTGTTAACCATTTCAAAACAAGCGCAAAAAATTAGCAAAGGCGACATGAGCAAACCCATTTTGATTGAAAGCAATGATGAAATTGGTGATTTAGGTAAATCATTTGAACTGATGCGTCGCAGCTATATTTCCATCATCAAACGGTTTCGCTCGTAAATGGTACTCAATAAAAATAATCGCCTAAAGACAAAATCTGCAAACGCATGAAAGCCGTCCTAGCGTATGTCAAGACAGTGATCGCCTCAGGGACTGACGGCACCATCAGTATCACCACTGATTCAGGTGCTATCGCGACCTTAACCATCGTCAACACCTCGATTAGCTCAGCCTCCTTTGGTGATATTTCGGGCCAAAAAGCCGTGGATGCGATCAAAGCATCCAACATTATCCACATGGAACTTTGGACGGATATCATCCATCCCAATCAAATCAAGAAAATGCTGGATATCCAGCAAGAAACCAATGCAATGGCCCCCATGCCCAAGGGTGAAATGCGCCCTAATGGTGCGCCGCTCAGCAGTGAAATAATAGATTTAGAGTTAGAGTTAGAAACTGATTTAACGGATAGTCAAAGCATTCAGCTCGCCCAAGAAGATACCAGCACTAGAGACACGCTGACCCCTGCCAATATTAGCGCACTCTCTAAGTTACTCATTGACTACTTAGGCCCTGCTGCGCCCATTTTTATAGAAGAGGCCACTGAGCAAACACAGAACATTGATAAGGTGATTCGATTAATCTCTGCTGAACTTTTTACTGAAGAAGAGAAAGCAGAGTTTATATACAAAGCCTATGCCACACTGAGCAAGGGCGCTTAATACACTACTAAGTTATCTCGATGAATGAGCTCAGGTTCATCAGCATAACCTAAAATTGATTCAATTTTATCACTGGCTAACCCGATGATTTTTTGCGCCGCCTGCGCATCATAATGCACCATGCCACGGCCAATCTCATTGCCCTGCTCATCGACCACCAACACCACATCACCTTGGGTAAACTGTCCTTTGATGGCTTTCACGCCAATAGGCAACAAGCTTGAGCCGGTTTGCTTAAGTGCTTTTGCTGCACCTGCATCCACCACAATTTGACTATCTATTTTTGCATGGCCAGCAATCCATTGCTTACGTGCAGCAATTTTCTCTTGCACCGGAAATAACCAGGTGCCAATTTTATCGCCGTTTAGAATTGAACTTAAGCTATGTTCATTTCGGCCATTGGTAATAATAGTAATCGCACCAGAACGCGCTGCTTTTTCAGCGGCGTAAAGTTTTGTCACCATTCCACCCGTGCCTAATTCACCACCCTCTCCCGCCATAACTTCCAGTTTAGAGTCACCTGCATCGTCTGAGTGGATAAGTATTGCTGAGGTATCTTTGCTTGGGTCAGCGGTGAACAGGCCATCTTGGTCGGTTAAAATCACTAAGGCATCGGCTTTGACTAAATTCGCCACTAAGGCCGCTAAGGTATCGTTATCTCCAAAACGAATTTCATCATTCACGACCGTATCATTTTCATTTATGATGGGCACTGCATCCATTTCTAATAAGGTTTGCAAAGTGCGGCGTGCGTTTAGATACCGCATTCGGTTGGCTAAATCTGCGTGCGTAAGCAACACTTGCGCGCAAATAATATTATGCTGGTTAAACGCTTGCTCGTAAGAATGTATTAACCCCATTTGCCCTGTTGCAGCTGCTGCTTGAAGTTTATGCAGCTCCTTGGGGCGCTGAGCAATATTAAGCCGATGCAAGCCTTCGGCAATAGAACCTGATGACACCAACACCACCGCCACACCTTGCGTGCGCAGCTCGGCAATTTGGCGCGTTAAATTGGCAATAATCTCTTTATTTAAACCCGATTTTGGATGGGTTAATAAAGCGCTACCAATTTTCACTACCCAAACTTTAGATTCTTTGAGCATAGAGCGATCCTGCTTAGTCATTAAGCGTTCTCTTCAAGCTCTAATAACTTCTGAGCTTCTAATGCTTGTTCGTCAATTTCAATCAAACGTTGGCTAATCGCATTCATCACGACATCACAGCCCTGTCCAGAAATGGCACTGATAATATAAACAGGCGCTTTCCAATCTAAGGCTTTTACCACTTCTTGCTTTAAGGCCTCAAGCTCATCAGCTGATAGCATATCAGCCTTATTTAACAACAACCAACGTTCTTTATCGCGCAGAGTTTGATCAAAGCTTTCTAATTCCTTTTCCAGCTTTAAGATTGCTTTAATCGGTGCTTGCTCTGGATCATAAGGTGCAACATCCACCAAATGCAATAATATGCGAGTGCGTTGTAAGTGCTTTAGAAAATCAATGCCTAAGCCCACGCCTTCCGCCGCGCCTTCGATCAAACCTGGAATATCTGCTATAACAAAGCCGGCCTTGCCGATATCCACCACGCCTAATTCAGGGTGCAAGGTGGTAAAAGGATAATCTGCCACTTTCGGCCGCGCGGCAGAAACTGTTCTTAATAAGGTTGATTTTCCTGCATTAGGGAAGCCCAATAAGCCCACATCTGCCAATACTTTTAGCTCAACGTGTAATCTCCTAAAATCGCCCTCAGTGCCTGGCACGGTGCGCCTAGGCGCTTGATTAATGCTAGATTTAAACTGAGTATTGCCCATACCACCGCGGCCACCTTGCGCCACCAGTAGTTTCTGATCAAGTTCCAACACTTCACCAATAAACTCCCCTGTCGATTGGTCATATACCAATGTCCCTAGCGGCACACGGATGACTAAATCAACCCCTGATTTACCGTGTTTATTCCGACCCTTACCGCCTTCACCATGTTCTGCGCGGTAATCACGGGTATAACGGAAATCTGCCAAAGTATTTAAACCGCTGTTACCAACAAAATAAATACTGGCACCATCGCCGCCGTCGCCGCCATCAGGACCGCCCCGTGGGATATACTTCTCACGGCGAAAACTCATGCAACCATTACCACCTTTGCCTGCGGTAATGCTAATACTGGCTTCGTCTACAAATTTCACGTTAATCTCTGTTTATATTAAGTTCTTGGCATAAAAAAAGCCCCGCGGATAAGGCGGGGCTTTGATAGTAATCGTTTTATCACAAACGTTCACATATAATTTTACCGCTTAAGCTGCGTATACACTTACAAATTTGCGCTTTTTCGGGCCTTTGATTTCAAATTGTACCTTGCCTGCAATCAATGAGAACAACGTATCATCTTTACCGATGCCAACATTCACGCCTGGGTGTACTTTCGTACCACGCTGACGGATGATAATGTTACCAGCCAATACAGCTTCGCCGCCAAACTTCTTAACGCCTAAACGTTGTGCGGCCGAATCACGACCGTTACGGGTACTTCCGCCTGCTTTTTTATGTGCCATTCTAAAATACCTCTTTTAAATCGTTGACTAACTTGCTAGTTTCTTCGCTTGAGCAATCCACTCTTCACGCTCAATACGGCCTTTAAAGTTTAACTTGCCATCGACGTCTTCAACCATTTCTGGTGTGAAATCAGCGATTTGTTTAAACGTTGTAATGCCTAAATCTTGTAGCTTCTGCTCAATCACTGGGCCAATGCCGTTAATGTCAGTGAGCTTATCGCCGCCTGTTGCATCAGTCTTAGCCTCTGCCTTTTTAGCGGGCGCTTTTTTAGCGACTGCTTCAGTCTTCTTTGCTGCGGCCTTTTTAGGCGCCGCTTTCTTAGGTGCCGCGCCTGCGCCGCCAATAGAAGTGATTTCTAAAGCCGTATAAGATTGACGATGACCTTGGGTTTTGCGATATTTCTTACGGCGCTTAAATTTGAAGACCTTGATCTTCTCACCACGGCCTTGCTCTAAAACGGTTGCACTGACAGCTTTGCCATCAATTAAAGGTGCACCGACTTCAACGTTACCGTCATCACAAATCATTAAAACGCGATCTAATTCAACATTCGCGCCTGCTTCAACGTCAAGCTTCTCGACTCTTAGCTTATCGCCAACCGCCACTCTATATTGCTTACCGCCTGTTTCTACTACAGCGTACATCAGTATTACTCCGAAAATTTGGTCGTATTTTTGGCTTAAAAATAAGCCAAAATTCAAGGCGCTGGATTTTATTCAGCTTCTCGTTGTGAGTCAATCACTTATCGAATATAAATCATAATAAAGTCACCTAACCTAAATGGCGCGCTATTATGCTTCTTTGAATTATATCTTTAATATCAGCACATTCACATTATTACGGACTCTCATCATCTAAAATAATACATAAAGATATGTTTATATCTTTGTTTGATTAAACTATACTGCGCACATGGACACTCTCATTAAAGCGCTAAAAGCCGCTGGCGAAACCACGCGCCTACGCATTCTTGCAGCATTATCACAACATGAACTTACCGTTTCTGAACTCGTCAGCTTATTAGGACAAAGTCAGCCACGCGTAAGCCGCCATCTCAAGTTACTTTTAGACGCAGGTTTATTGCTGCGCTTCCAAGAAGGCTCGTGGGTATTCCATCGCCTCAGCAGTAGCACGCACGCCAGTGAAGTCGCGCAGTCCGTTTTAGCGTTAATCGATTTTGACGACCCACAAGTCATCAAAGACAGCGAGCGTCTTGCGCGCATTAAAGCCGAAAGTGCTAAACGTGCAACAGATTACTTCGCTCAGAACGCGGGAGATTGGGACAAAATCCGGACTATGGTGGGCTCAGATACCTCGATTGAAACGGCCATGTTAAAGGTGATTGCAGGCAACACATACAATAGTATGATAGATATGGGCACGGGCACGGGGCGCATTCTACAAATATTTTCGCCGCATGTTCAACACGCCACAGGTTACGACAGCAGCCAAGAGATGTTAAAACTGGCGCGTGCAAATATTGAGCAAGCCAAGTTAAAAAATTGCCAAGTGCGTCTGGGGGATATCAGCGCCCTGCCCGATGATAAGGCATCAGCAGATCTCATCACTATTCATCAAGTGATGCACTACTTAGACCGCCCCTTTGCTGTCATCGAGGAGGCAAAACGCTTATTAGCCAAACAGGGCAAAATCTTAATCATTGATTTCGCCGCCCATCAACACGAATTCCTACGTACCGAACATGCCCACCGCCGCTTAGGTTTTGCTAACAACGAAGTGGCCTTTTGGTGTGAAAGCAATGATTTAAAACTCATCGATACTCAAAAAATCACCCATAATAACCACAAAGACAGTTTAGACGTTATGTTGTGGGTGATTGAACATCAATAAAAATCATCATAATCAATAACAATACACATTATGTCACACTGCATCATTTCACCACTCAAAGACGATCTCGCCATTTCATTTGAGTTTTTCCCGCCAACCGGCCCGAAAAGCGAAGCCAAACTTTGGCAAACGCTGGAAAAGCTCGCGCCCTTAAACCCTGATTTTGTTTCAGTCACGTATGGCGCAGGCGGCAGCACTCAAGACCGCACCTTTGATACTGTCACCCAAATTCACGATAAACTCGCCATTCCTGCTGCCTCACATTTAACCATTGTCGGCGCGACCAAGCAGCAAATTAATCAATTATTACTTGATTACAAAGCCGCTGGCATTAGCCGAATATTAGCGCTACGCGGAGACGCACCTGAAGGCCAAGGGCAGTTTCAGCCTCACCCTGAAGGTTTTGAAGACTCTATCGCCTTAATTAAGCACATCAGCGCCATGGGCGGTTTTGATATCAGCGTAGCAGCCTATCCTGAAACCCACCCACGCGCGCATTCTCCACAAGCGGATATCGATTACTTAAAACGTAAAATGGACGCAGGTGCCAGCCGTGCTATCACCCAGTTTTTCTTTGATGCCGATGCATTCCTGCGCTTTAGAGATAAAGCCGTTGCAGCGGGCATTACCATGCCTATTTTACCGGGCATCTTACCCGTGACCAATTACCAGCGCGTGGCAGGCTTTGCTAAAGCGTGTGGCGCAAGTATTCCAGATTGGTTTCACTCTATTTTTAATGGCTTAGACGATAACCCCAAACTGCGCGAGCTCGTGGCAGTCACGGTTGCCTCGGAGCTGGTGTTACAACTTAAAAACGAAGGTGTGAAAGATTTTCATATTTATACCTTAAATAAGTGGGAATCAACCGAAGCCATTTGTAACGTCTTGGGCGTGCCGCAAATCAGCGGCCGCCGCACAGCCTAACCTTAATAACAAAATCATGAACTTAGAACAAAGACTTGCCCGCCAAGCACATTTTAAACAAGCCCTTTCCGAGCGCATTTTAATTTTAGACGGCGCGATGGGCAGTTTATTTCAGACCTATAAGCTCTCTGAAGCCCAGTTTCGCGGCGAACAATTCGCCGATTGGCCGTCTGATTTACAAGGCTGCAACGATTTACTCTCGCTCACGCGCCCTCAAACCGTTAAAGAAGTGCACGCGCAATATCTTGAAGCGGGTGCTGACATCATCTTAACCAACTCGTTTAATGCCAACCAAGTGGGCATGGCAGATTATGGCTTAGAAGCGTATGTCACCGATATTAACTTAGCCGCGGTTAAGGTTGCGCGTGAATGTGCAGATGAGTATTCTACTGATGATCGCCTACGCTTCGTCGCAGGTGCCATTGGCCCGACCAGCCGCACCGCGTCGCTTTCGCCTGATGTCAACGATCCAGGTTTTCGCAATATCAGCTTCAATGAATTGGTAGAAACCTATTCAGATGCCACGCGCGCATTACTAAAAGGCGGCGCAGATTTACTCATTCTAGAAACTATTTTCGACACCCTGAACGCCAAAGCAGGCATTTTTGCGATTCATTCGGTGTTTGAAGAAGTCGGCTTTGAAGTGCCGATCATGATTTCAGGCACCATTACCGATCAATCTGGGCGCACATTATCTGGGCAAACCACCGAAGCTTTTTATAACTCTGTGATTCACGCCAAGCCCTTATCCATCGGCTTAAATTGTGCGCTGGGCCCTGATTTACTGCGCCAATATATCGAAGAAATCAGCCGCGTGTGCGAAGTACATGTTTCAGCTTACCCCAATGCGGGCTTGCCCAATGAATATGGCGAATATGAATTAGAAGCGCCTGAAATGGCCGAGCAGATTCGTGAATGGGCACAATCGGGCTTTTTGAATATTGTCGGTGGTTGCTGTGGCACCACGCCTGAACACATCAAAGCCATCGCTGAGGCCGTGGCCGATATTCCACCGCGTCAACTCCCTGATATTCCAGTGGCAACTCGCTTATCGGGTTTAGAGCCGTTCAATATTACTGACGACTCTCTGTTTGTAAACGTAGGTGAGCGCGCCAATGTGACGGGGTCAGCCAAGTTTAAGCGTTTAATCTTAAATGAAGAATTTGATGAAGCCTTAGATATCTGCCGTACCCAAGTTGAAAACGGCGCGCAAGTGATCGATATCAACATGGATGAAGGCATGCTTGATGGCAAGGCCGCGATGGTGCGCTTCTTGCATTTATGTGCCTCTGAACCTGATATCTCACGCGTGCCAGTGATGATTGATTCCTCTAAATGGGAGATCATTGAAGCGGGCTTGCAATGCATCCAAGGCAAAGGCATCGTTAATTCGATTTCCTTAAAAGAAGGCGAAGAAAATTTCATCGCACAGGCCAAACTGTGCATGAAATATGGTGCAGCGGTAGTGGTGATGGCCTTTGATGAAACGGGCCAAGCCGACACCTTGCAACGTAAAGTGGAGATTTGTACGCGTGCCTATGAAGTGCTGACTCAAACGGTGGGCATGGCACCACAAGACATCATTTTTGACCCAAATATCTTCGCCATTGCCACCGGCATTGAAGAGCATAACGCTTACGGCTTAGATTTTATCGAAGCCACTCGCCAAATTAGAAACACCCTGCCTCACGCTAGAATTTCTGGTGGTGTATCGAACGTGAGTTTCTCATTTCGAGGTAATAATGCCGTGCGCGAAGCCATCCATGCCGTGTTTTTATACCACGCCATTCAAGCGGGCATGGATATGGGTATCGTCAATGCAGGGCAGTTATCAGTCTATGATGAACTGCCTAAAAACTTACGCGAAGTGGCTGAAGATGTCGTTTTAAACCGTGACCCTGAAGGCACAGAGCGCTTAATTGATATCGCTGCTGAATTTGTGGGAAAAGGTGGTAAGCGCGCCTCACAAGAAGATGATTCTTGGCGCGAACTGAGCGTTGAGCAGCGTTTATCTCATGCGCTGGTGAAAGGCATCACTAAATACATTGATATGGATACTGAGGAAGCGCGCTTAAAGGCCGACCGCCCGATTGAAGTGATCGAAGGGCCATTGATGGACGGCATGAATGTGGTGGGTGATTTATTCGGCGCAGGTAAGATGTTCTTACCACAGGTAGTGAAATCTGCGCGCGTGATGAAAAAAGCCGTGGCACATTTAATGCCATTCATTGAGGCCGAAAAAGAAGGCGGTGAAGTACAAACCGCTGGCAAGATTTTAATGGCAACCGTAAAAGGCGACGTGCATGATATCGGCAAGAATATCGTTGGCGTAGTGTTGCAGTGTAATAACTTTGAGATTATTGATCTTGGTGTGATGGTGCCTGCCGCAACCATCATTCAAACCGCCATTGATGAAAAGGTAGACATTATTGGCTTATCTGGTCTCATCACACCTTCATTAGATGAAATGGTATTCATTGCGAGCGAACTCACCCGTTTAGGCCATAGCTTGCCCGTAATGATTGGCGGTGCAACCACCTCGCGCGCACATACGGCGGTGAAAATTGACCCAGAATACCAACACACTGCTGTGTATGTAAAAGATGCTTCACGCGCAGTGGGTGTGGCAGCTACTTTGCTCGGCAGTGGTTCACACGATTTTGCCGCACAGATAAAAGAAGAATATATAAAGGTGCGTGAAATGCGCGCTAACAAAGGCAAGCGAAATAAT
>JAZGFQ010000053.1:0-4088 GCA_036479635.1 Arenicellales bacterium | reverse complement strand
GTGAATTTAGCAGGTCAAATTCCATCTTATACCTTAAAGCAGCTTTTAGATTATAAAAGCGAGCACCGTGACGAACGCAGCATGAAAAAAGCAGTGCGAAAGCTCGAAGAACAGGATATGGCCGATTTAGCACAATATTACGGCAGTTTACCGTTGCCCGAAGCCGCGCATACGGTTGCGGGTGATGTTATGACACTGGTTAAAAAGGGAGATCACACGCGTATGTTGAAATCGTGTAATTCCTGTCATGGCCAGAAAGGTCAGGGCGATGCCTTTGAAACCCCTTCAATCTCTGGGCAGAAAAACACCTATTTCGTTGATACCATTATTGAAATGCAAGAAGGCGACAGAACCAACGATGTGTATTCACGTATGCGTGTCATTGCAGAGGTGTTAACCGAGCAAGAAATCCAAGCGTTGGCAGATTATTATGGGCAAACGCCACAAGCTGAATAGTCTTGATATACGTTTAAACTCGCTCACGGATGAGTGAGCTTGATTTACAAAATGATTGCTTTCATTGTGGCTTGCCCAATGAGCAAGCTGATGTTCGCTCACTTACGGTGTTCGATGAGGTGCAACATTTTTGTTGCCACGGATGCCGTGCGGTGTGCGAGACCATTATTCAATCTGGTTTAGCGAGTTTTTATTCACACAGAACGGATGAATACAAAGCAGGTAGCAAGCTAAGTGCGGCTGACTCTGCCAGCCAAGCGTTGGGTCTGACTTTGTATGATCGCCCCGAAATTAAAAGCCAATTCATACTTGAACAAAACGGCACCGAGCAAGCTTACTTATTACTTGAAGATATCCATTGCGCGGCCTGTGTTTGGTTAAACGAGCATCATCTTCGGCAACTAGATAGCGTGGTATCGGTGAGTATTGATTCCGTCTCACATCGTGCCAATGTACGCTGGCAGCCCGAGCTTATTTCACTCAGCCAAATTTTACATGCGATTGCAGATATCGGCTATCGCGCATACCCTTTTGACCCTGCCCAGCATCAAAAGCAGCTTGAAAACCGCCGCCAGAAAAGTATGGAGAAGTTAATATTCTCAGGCATCTTTGGCATGTTCATTATGAATTTTTCGATTGCAACCTATTTCATGGGCACATCAATCACGGGCGAGCCTATGCAGTTTTGGGAGAAGGGCGGGCAATGGATTAGTCTGTTCTTAAGTTCTTTATTATTAGTCTACCCAGGGCGAGTTTTCTTTAGCAGTGCATGGCGCGCCATCAGCAGGCGCACGATTAATATGGACGTGCCGATTGCGATTGGTTTAAGTGCAGCATTTTTAGGCAGTGCCGTGGCCGTGTTTAGCCGTCAAGGTGATGTGTATTTTGATGCGATTGCAATGTTTGTGTTCTTCATTTTATTATCTCGGCGCTTTGAGTTAAAAGGCCAGTTATATGCTTCAAGTTTTTTATCTCGCTTAAGCCAGCGAAGCCTTAAAATTGCTGAGCGGGTTGAGCCGGATCAAACGCGACAAAGTGTTGCCGTGAGTGATTTAAAAATAGGCGATGTGGTATCTGTGTTGCCGGGCGCGGTCTTGCCGATAGACGGCGTGTTGATCAGTGCGTTTGCAGAGCTTGATGAATCTTTATTGACGGGTGAATCCATCCTTAAGCGGCGTCAACAAGGTGCGAACGTGCATGCAGGCAGTGTCAATGGCACACAAGCTATTTTAATTGCAGTGATGAACGAAAATACCGATTCCACTTTGGATCATATACATCGATTGGTTTTACGCAGCTCAGAATCTAAAACCCCCGCTGAACGCTGGATGCATCAAATTGCCAGCCGTTTTGTGTTGGCTTTATTAGTCATTACCTCAGCAACAATGGCGTATTGGCTGTGGCAGGGCAGTGCTGAGTGGTTGAGCTATACCATCGCAGTGTTAATTGTGACGTGCCCGTGTGCCTTGGCATTGGCGATTCCAGTCGCGCATTCCATTACCACTGGGCGCTTATTATCTTTTGGCGTGTTGCCTTTAAGGCCTGAAGCATTAAACAGTTTGGCCAAGGCCAGCACGGTTGTGCTGGATAAAACAGGCACATTAACGGAATCGCGCATCAGTTTTGTTGAGCACTGCTTCGAAACAGATGAAAATGTGCCAGAGACCTTGGCGCTTATCGGGCAAATGTCTGCGCAATCTGAGCACCCGATTGCGAAGGCTATCATCGCACATTATGGCGAATCAACGCTAGGTGCGATTGAGGTGAATAATCATCCTGGGCATGGTTTAAGCACAGTGATAAACGGTGAGGAAGTGCGTTTGGGCGCGTTTGATTTTGTGCAACCAGATTTAATGCGCAGTGAAAGCATGCGTAAAAAACTAAAGATGTGGGAACGTAAGGGCTATCAAATCATCGCTTTTGCTGGCGGGGCTGACCACGGCACGGCTTATTTTGCGTTCTCAAATCCGTTGCGTAAGGGCGTGCAAACCATGCTCGAACAGTTGCGTAGTTTGGGGATTAAAAAAATCATCATCGCCAGTGGCGATCATCCAGAAAGCGTGACGGTATTAGCGAATACCTTAGCCGTTGATGAAGTTGCCGCCCGGTTAATGCCTGCTGATAAACTAGATTTAATTAAATCTTTAAAGGCGCAAGGCGAGCGAGTGGTGATGATTGGTGATGGCTTAAATGATGCCCCTACTTTAGCTGCGGCAGATGTGTCTATATCACTGGCTAGCGGCGCTGATTTAGCAAAAGTAAACAGTGATTTTATTTTGCTGGGGGATGATTTATCTAAAGTCGCCAGTTTAATGTTGATGGCTCAAAAAACGCAGGCAGTGGTTTGGCAAAATATTAGCTGGGCGGTGCTGTATAACCTCATGATGGTGCCAGCTGCGGCAGCGGGCTTTATTCAGCCGTGGATTGCCGCGTTGGGAATGTCTATCAGCGCTATTTTAGTGGTGTCAAATTCCTTGCGCTTGCGTAAAACATCGTTAGAGAGAACAAGGCGCACGCAGGATGAAAGCAAACATGCCTTCGTTAAATCATCTGCTGCTTAAAGTCATTAGGATAACAGCAGGATATCAAGCCTCTAATGTTTAGGTTGATCCGCTGCGTGACTTAGGTATAAAGCCAAGCCGATTAAAGCAATACCGCCCGCAAATTCAAGCATTTCAAGCGGCGTATTAAAATGCATTTCTAGGGCATGCTCAAAGAATTTAACGATCAATATCATTAAAATCACTTTAGCCAAACGGCTTTTTAAATCATCTAAACTGGTAATTAATAGCACCCCTGATTGGCGTTCAGATTTATCAGCAAAATCAATTTTACTGATGAATAGCTCATATAAACCCAGTGAGAAAATCAACATGACGGTAGCGAGTAAATAACCATCAATGATTTCCACTACGTGCGTGACAACCGATGCACGAAAAGACGCTCTAGCATCGCCTTGTAAATCAACGGCTAAATAATCGCCTAGATGGCTCAGCATCATCCACGCATCGACTGTGGCGATATAAAACATGGCGAAAGCGGTGAATAAACTCATGATGACGGCAATGAGCACCACTAAGCGGCTATTCCATATTAGGCTTTCGAATGCGTGCGCGATGTTTTTCATCATGTCGTTATCTGTATTATTATTAGTTCAGTCATGTTTGATTTTAACGTGCTAAGCCAAGGCTTGCTTAACCTAAGTTAATTTAATTGAGCGGCGATATTGATAAAATGATGATCAGGCTTGCCTGCGCTAGGCATACAAATTAACCCCTTTAAAAATATAAAAATTATGACACGTTCTATTATTTCATTCATCATTGGTGCCATTGTTGCCACCGTGATCGGTTTTATGATGTTACCCAGCCTCATGATCAACGAAACCATGAGCCCTTTACCTTTTGATGAGACGGTGACAAAAATTGAAGCTAATGCTAAGGCCTTGGGATGGAAAGTGCCTAAAAAATGGAAGGCGAACTTTCAAGCGAATTTCAAGAAAGTCGTGGGCGTAGATATCGGCCCAACCAAATTGCTTAAAATTTGTGAACCTCAGGCAGCAGTAGATATCCTAAAGCATGACAGATATAAGCATCTAGCGGTGATGATGCCTTGCACGATTGCGATTTATG
>JAZGFQ010000052.1:0-9544 GCA_036479635.1 Arenicellales bacterium | reverse complement strand
AAAAAACAAAAAGAAGCACAGGCAACCCAAACGCCTAGCTCTGATACGCTTAACTAAGCTGTATTTTTTAAGGGCTATTTAAGCCCGAACTCAATGATGCCAGCTTCCAACGATGCACCGCCAATTGCAGTTTTAGGCGGAGGCTCGTGGGGAACTGCGTTGGCAATATTATTAGCCAAATCTGGCCAGCCCGTGACTTTATGGGCGCGAAATCAGGCACATTTAGACCAAATGCGCACCACGCGCAGTAATGAACGGTTTTTAGCGGGCGTGCAGTTTCCGGATAGCTTATCGGTGGCTGTTACGAATGATATTGCGCTGATTGCCGCTGATTTTGATCATTATTTATTGGTTGTGCCCAGCCATGCTTTTCGAGAAACGCTGAATAAATTACATCAGGCTCGAATGAACACCTCAAAGGGTGTGTCTATTTTATGGGGTACTAAAGGCTTTGACCCCAGCACGGGTAAGCTATTAAGCGAGGTTGTCAATGAGGTATGGGGCGAATATGTGACAACGGCGATTATCTCTGGCCCCAGCTTTGCCAAAGAAACGGCCATTGGCCTGCCGACGGCATTAACGTTGGGGTGCGAAAACGCTCAAAAATCAGAATTATTAGCGCAGTGGTTTCGAAGCCCGACTACACGCGTGTACCCTAATGCAGATCTAGTTGGCGTTCAAGTTGGTGGCGCGGTCAAAAACGTAATGGCAGTTGCGGCAGGTATCAGTGATGGCTTAGGTTTTGGCGCTAATGCGCGCTCAGCCTTAATTACGCGTGGTTTAGTTGAGCTGAAAAGAATGGGTGAGGCCTTAGGCGGGCAACCAGAAACGTTTATGGGTTTAGCGGGGATGGGGGATTTAATTTTAACCTGTACCGATAACCAGTCTCGAAATAGACGCCTAGGTTTAGGCATTGGTAAAGGACAATCGATTGATGCGGTGATGAAGGAAATTGGCCAAGAAGTTGAGGGTTATCATACTGCACGCGAAGTGCATCATAAGGCGCAAGCATTGGGCATTAATATGCCCATTACGGAACAAGTTTTTGCTGTGTTGCACGAAGGCAGAGACCCGAAAGAAGCCGTACAGCAATTGCTTACGCGCCAAGCAAAATCAGAGTAATCGTTAGGTTTTTTGTGGATTATATGACGAGCGAAATGGATGCGAAAGAAGAATTGGTGGCTATGGCGGGATTCGAACCTGCGACCCCATCATTATGAGTGATGTGCTCTAACCAGCTGAGCTACATAGCCATTTTCGCGACTCTAAAACGGGGCGCGAAAGATACCTTAAGGTAAATGCTTTGGCAAGGATTTTACAGCGTGAAATACGATTAAATTGCTGGGCATTTAGCTTCGTGTATTGCGCGTATACTCGCTAAGTCGAGATAAGGCTTAGTCATTTTGCCCGTGATGACCGTGGCTGGATTATTGGCTTCACCATATTGGTTTAAAACTAAAACAGCATCTTTAAAATTGTGGTCGAGCGTGTAATCGTTCGTGGTAATAATGGTGGCTAGATTTGCACCCTGCGCAGAAAGGGTGCCGTTCTCAGAATCTTCGAAAGCAATGCATTCTTTGGCGGATAAGTTCAAGCGCTTAAGCACATATTCATAGATATCTGCCGCGGGCTTTTTCTCTGGAACAATGTCGCCTGCGCCAATACATTGAAACCAGTTCATTGCCGCGGCGCCTAAGGTGTTCTCAATCAAGGCCGTGACATTCTCAGGTGTGGTGGTGGTGGCGATGGCAAGCGTGAGTTTAGCTGCACGTGCTTCATTTAATAGACGCTCAACGCCAGGCCGCAAGGGAATTTTTCCTTGGCTTAATAGTTCTACATAGTAACGCGTTTTACGCGCGTGCAGATCAATGATGATTTGGTGTGCGTTCTTTTGAGCCAGAAACGCTGGATCATATTGCTCTGCATAGAAGCGCATACGTTCTTTGCCACCTGTCACCGCCAATAAATCACCGTAGCACCGTTCGTTCCAATGCCAGCTTAAATTGGCAGCCTTAAAGGCTAAATTAAAGGCGACGCGGTGGCCGTCTTTTTCAGTATCAGCAAGCGTGCCATCTACATCAAATATAAGTGCTTTTAACATGTGGGTTTTAGTTCTTTAGTTTGAATCATGGTAGGCTTATTGCTATGAATTTGAAATATCAATTAGTGCTAGGTGCGCGTGAATTACGGAAGGGGGCGGAGGATGTCATTGGCCGTTATGCGCCTAGTCCGAGTGGTGCGCAGCATCTAGGTAACATTCAAACGGCTTTATTGGCCTGGTTGCAGGCAAGGATGGCGGGCGGGAAATTCATTCTCCGGATGGATGATTTAGATGCGCCGCGTATTAAACTTGGCAGTGCGGAGCAAATTATAGATGATTTAAAATGGATAGGACTGGATTGGGATAATGTGGTGGGCGCGCGTTATACTGCAGATGAGCAGCGTGTTTATGCGCAATCAAACAATCTGGCGGTTTATCAAAAAGTATTTGAAACACTGGTAGAGCAAGGGCAAGTGTTTCCGTGTGTTTGCTCAAGAAAGCAGATCAAGCATAAAGTTGGGCGGCCAAATACAGCAGGGCACTACATTTACCCAGGGAGTTGCCGCAAGCTTGATGCTAGGGAGTATTTGCATAAGAAAGGTATTGCTTGGCGCTTTAGTGTCAGCGCAGAGCCTATATTGTTTACAGATAGAATAATGGGCACACAAAACCAGAACTTAGCGTTGGAGTGGGGAGACTTTATTATTAAACGTAAGGACGGTATTTTTGCTTATCAGTTTGCAAGCGTGGTTGATGATGTTTATTTAAAGGTGACAGATGTAGTACGCGGGGAGGACTTACTCAGTTCTACCCCTGCGCAAATCGCTATTTACAATGCCTTGAATCAGTTGCCACCCAGATTCTGGCATATGCCTTTGAAGCGAGATGATGCTGGGCTGAAATTATCAAAGCGAGATGGTGCAGATTCTCTACAGTTATTACGAGCAGATGCAAAAACGCCCGAACAGGTGCTCGGGCGCTTAGCTTATGATCTAGGGTTAATGACAGACGATAGGCCTTTAGAGCTTAATGAACTGTTATCTGAATTAACGCAATCAGAAGTTCAAACTTAGCGTTTTAGTATTAGAATGTTCTGATCAACAATTCGACCCTTATCATTCGCAATGTAATCACCCAGATTGATCGAATTTTTAGAAACATTACCATATACGCTGGTCCAGTCTTCTTTGTCAAACTGATCAACTGCATCAACTTTGCCCGCAGGGCTAATGGTGCCAATTAATTCATGTGCGATACCATCGACGGAGGTGGTAATCGTTACTTGGTTGCCAGCTTGTGTGACGACTGCGGTCAGATAAACAATACCATCGCGTTCACTTTTTAAATAGCCAGTCCACGTTGCACCGTTTAAATCAGGGCCAATGACAGCAACATTTTCGGTGGCTGTTTCTGTGCTGGCTTCAGTAGTTTCAGGGGCTTGAGCTTGAGCAGTTTGGGCCTCGGTGGTTTGCGCGGCCTGTGTTTGGGTTTTGGGTTCGCCATTACCGCAAGCACTTAACAATACAGCCAGCATAAAAGCGAGGCTGAATTTAATGAAAGTATTGAGCATGAGTATTATCTAGATAGAGAAATAGGTCGCGTATTTTACTCGATATGAGCATAATATTTAGGATGAAGTTGCCTATAAAGAGGTATAAAAAGTGTTTTAATGCCTCGAATCGGTATTTGAGATGATGGCGTACGTACTAGCGTGTTTTAATTTAAGGTTGTTGCTTTCTGGCTTTGGCCTGTAAATAGTGTGTTGTGATGTTTTCATAACTAAGAATTACTTTGTTCACCTTAATATTAAGTTCAACACGTTGCAGTTGATGCGCATCTAAGGCGCGTTCACGCTCTAATAGGCCAAAACGCGCGATATCAGAATAGGGCTTGGTTAAGAGTAAGGCAATATCGGCATCTAAATCATCCAACATTCGCTGATTTACTTTAAGCAAGGTGTCGATGGATGCAATTTTACGTGCCTGCTCATAATCAATGGCGTCAACTGAGCTATAGCGGCGCAATATTTGTTGATCTTTTGTGATTTGTTCCGGCGAGGGCGATAAGATCTTGGCACGTTTATTAGGCAATAATTCACGCTGTCTCAGTGCGACGCCTTGATGGCTTAATGTGCTGATGATGGATTGGCATTTTTCCGTGGCATAGTTGCCGTATTGCCATTTTCCCTGGCTATCTTGGCATTTTTCAATGACGTTCTCGGCTAAGGCCATACTCGTCCCATGCATGCTAATGAACATTAGCCCGCAGATATATTTCCATTTGATGCGTTGCATGCGCAATGTAGCTAAGACAGTATTATCCATATTTCTCTCCCCCATTTAAAGAGCTTACTATTTTAAATGTACGATAGCGAGCAATTTATAGAGTTACGAGATAGGGGTAGATTTAACCCATTAAAATTTTGAACGTGTTTGATTAAAAACCCCTAGCCATAATAAAGCGCCCAGTATGAACATGGGTAGACTCAATATTTGCCCCATTGTCATCCAGTCAAAAGCAATATTACCTAAGTGTGCATCGGGTTCGCGTACAAATTCAATGAGAAAACGTGCGCTACTGTATAGCATTAAAAATAAACCAGAAGGGCGGCCTAATGGGCGTTTTTTACATGTATAAACCCAGAGAATAATGAATAAAAGAATGCCTTCTAAGAGCATTTCATAGAGTTGTGAAGGGTGCCTCGGCGCGCTGCCTGCGAGCGGGAACACCATGCCAATAGGCAAATCAGTTACTCGGCCCCAAAGCTCTTGGTTGATGAAGTTTGCAAAGCGTACTGCAGCAATGCCTAAGCCTGTAAAGGGTATAAAAAAATCCGTTACATCTAAATAGCGCCTGCCTGTATGCCGTGCATAGAAATATAAGGCGATCATGACCCCTAATAAACCCCCGTGAAAAGACATGCCGCCTTGCCAGATGTATAGAATTTGGATGGGATGCTCAAGATAATAAGCGAAATTATAAAATAAGGCGGAGCCTAAGCGCCCGCCGATGATGACGCCGAGCGCGCTGTAAAACACAAAATCAGATACTTCATCTACTTTCCAGCCTGAGTTGGGTTGTTTAGCGCGGTAAGCCGCGAGCAGGCCGCCAGAGGCAAAGGCGAATAAATACATCAAGCCATACCAGCGAATACTGAGTGGGCCAAGTTGCAGTGCGATGGGGTCGAATTCAGGATGTATAAACATGAGTAATAATGAGAAACGAATCAAGCAGATTGTAACCTAGACATTCAATATTAATCATCATTATTATGCGGCTTGTCACGCCTAGTAATGCTTTGCTTTAAGCGTTTCAATGAATGTATTATTATTGATATAATGCGCATTAATATATTAAAAATAACCCTGAGCGTGGGCACCTTGAAATAACGGGTCATTACGCGTTTAAACTATGTTAAAACCACGTATTAATCAAACCCCTGCTTGGAAGGCCTTGCAAGCACACTTTGCGGACATGTCAAATGTGCATATGCGTGATTTGTTTACGCAAGACCCACAACGGTTTGAGCATTTTTCGGTGTCACAGGGGCAAATTCTGTTAGATTATTCAAAAAACAGGATATTGCCTGAAACCATGCGGTTATTAACTGCCTTGGCGCGTGATGCAGGGGTTAATGATGCGATTAAGGCGATGTTTGCAGGCGAGAAGATAAACCGTACAGAGCAGCGGGCTGTTTTGCATGTGGCGCTTCGAAATAAGCCTGAAAAGGTTATTACGATTGATGCAATGAATGTGATGCCTGATGTGGTACGGGTATTGGGTCAAATGGAAGGTTTCTGCCAGGCTGTTCGCTCTGGGAAATGGCTTGGATATACAGGCAAGCCCATTGAGCACATCATTAATATTGGCATTGGCGGCTCTGATTTGGGCCCACAAATGGTGGTGCATGCCTTAAAACCTTATTGGCATAAAAGCTTAAGCCCGCATTTTATTGCCAATATCGATGCCTCGGATTTAAACGATACACTGGCGGATATCGATCCAGAGACCAGTTTATTCATCGTTGCGTCAAAAACCTTTACCTCCAAAGAAACCATGGCCACTGCGCGTGCGGCGAGGCGTTGGTTTTTAGAGCAAGCTGGGGCTAAAGAGGCGGATATTCAGAAACATTTTGTGGCGGTTTCGAGTGCGGCAGATGAAGTTGAGAAATTTGGCATTGCGTCTGCCAATATGTTCGAATTTTGGGATTGGGTGGGCGGGCGTTATTCTTTGTGGTCGGCGATTGGTTTGCCGATTGCTCTGATGGTTGGAATGGATCATTTTCGTCAGTTATTAGCAGGCGCGCAGGAGATGGATGAACATTTTCATGACGCGCCTTTTGAAGAAAACCTACCCGTTATCATGGCAGTGCTGGGCGTTTGGTACCGAGATTTCTTTGATGCCAGCAGCCATGCGATTTTGCCTTATGATCATTACTTGCGTAAATTCCCCGCCTATCTGCAACAAGGTGATATGGAGAGCAATGGTAAAAGCGTGACCATTGATGGTGAGGAAGTTGATTACCACACAGGGCCGATTATTTGGGGCGCTGCAGGCGCAAATGGGCAGCATGCTTTTTATCAGTTGATTCATCAGGGCACACAGCTTATTCCGGCTGATTTTATCGTGCCTGTCCAGTCACATCATCAGGTCACCACGCAATATGGTGAGCATCATCGTTTGTTGTTATCAAATTGCATCGCGCAATCAGAGGCGTTGATGTGTGGGCGAGATCCGGCCAATGTTAAGCGCGAGTTGAAAGAAGAAAATAAAGAAAGCTTGATTCCGCATTGCTCGTTTAAAGGCAACAAACCGAGCAACACCATCATGTTAGATAAAATCACGCCGCATAATTTAGGGGCATTGATTGCGCTCTATGAGCATAAAATCTTTGCCCAAGGCGTGATTTGGAACGTCAATTCGTTCGATCAATGGGGTGTGGAGTTAGGTAAAACACTTTCAAAAGCGATAGAGCCAGAGCTAAATGGCTTGCCTGCCGAGCGTGAACACGATTGCTCAACCTCAGCCTTGATTCAGCACGTTCATGATCGAAGCGCCTAAAAATCTTTTGGTTTAAGTTTTCGTTTAGATTTGGTTTTAAGGTTTGACTCGGTGTTTAGCTCAAAACTGGGCTTAAAATTTAGTCTAAGGAATCAATGATTCCGAGGCATATAAATCTTCAATGGCTTCGCGTTGGCGTACTAGCCACATTTTATCGCCATCTACCATCACCTCAGCCGCACGCGCACGTGAATTATAGTTTGAGGCATGTGTGAAGCAATAAGCGCCAGCGGTACGTACCGCCAGTAAATCATTCGGTTTGACTTTAAGCGTTCGGTCTTTGCCTAAGAAATCGGCAGATTCACAAATCGGCCCAACCACATCATATTGAGCAGGCTCAACCTCGCTGTGCTCGTTGGTGTTGATGATCTCTTGATAAGCGCTGTATAAAGCGGGGCGAATGAGGTCATTCATTGCGGCATCGACAATACAAAAATTGCTCGCCTCGCCTTGTTTTATATATTCAACTCGAGTGAGCATAATACCTGCATTGCCGATAATTGCTCTGCCAGGCTCAATGGCAACGGGCAAAGAAACGCCGTGTGCTTGCATGCGAGCGTGCAAAGCTTGCCAGTAGGTTTTAGGGCTAGGTGGCTCTTCATCTTTATAGGTAACGCCCAAACCGCCACCAAAATCAATGATTTTGATGTCGATATTGTCTTTCTTCAAGGCGGTGACAAACTCAAGAATTCGATCCATCGCGTCTTCATAAGGCGCTGTTTCGGTAAGCTGTGAGCCGATATGACAAGCCACGCCATGCACTTCAAGGTATGGGTGTTGCTGTGCAAATGCATAGCACTCAGGGGCTTTTTCTAATGAGACGCCAAACTTATTATGCTTTAAGCCTGTCGAAATATAAGGGTGCGTTTTAGCATCAACATTAGGGTTCACACGCACGGTAATAGGCGCGATTTTATTTTTTTGCTGTGCGATACCAGCGATGCGTTCGAGCTCAGGCATCGATTCAATATTAAAGCATTCAATGTTCTCGTCCAGCGCCAATTCAATTTCCCAGCTTAACTTTCCAACCCCTGAGAAAATCACTTTATTGGCCTCACCGCCAGCAGCTAATACGCGTTTTAGCTCGCCGCCTGAGACAATATCAAAGCCTGAGCCAAGTTTGGCTAAAACTTGCAAAACTGCCAAGTTACCGTTGGCTTTGACTGCGTAATGAATTTCATGCGGCCAATCGCCAAAGGCATCATCAAAGGCATGCCAGTGGCGTTCTAAGGTGGCGCGAGAATAAACGAATAATGGTGTGCCATGCGTTGC
Organism: Arenicellales bacterium; assembly: GCA_036479635.1. Classification (GTDB taxonomy): domain Bacteria; phylum Pseudomonadota; class Gammaproteobacteria; order Arenicellales; family Poriferihabitantaceae; genus JAAELZ01. Next base: position 1,170 of record JAZGFQ010000052.1, on the reverse strand, counting down.
CGCGAGCGTTTGCGCAGAAACTTCTTCGGCGTGCAACGCGCCGTCTTTGAAATTAAAATGATCCATGGTCGTTTAGGCGGCAGGTTTAGGTTTTTTCTCGGTTGATTTCTCTAACTGTTTCTCCATGGGCGAAGTGGTTTTATCTGCTTGTTTTTCAGTCTCAGGCAGATATAAAGCGCCTTTTTGCCCGCAAGCAGAGAGAAAGAACACGCTGGTAATAATGATGCTTAAAGTAAGAATAGAGAGTTTTCGCATGATGTTTCTAAGGTTAGGGTAGAGGTTGAGAGTATAAGTGTTGAAGCTGTTTATTATGCGCATTTTAACTCAAAAATGTGAGCGCCTGTTTAAGCCGTTTTATGATGTGGAACGTAAGGCTTTGAGCGCTAAGGCCGCGGCTAACTTAACTTGCTCAGGTGCAGTGCCACCAATATGGTTGCGCGCATTGACGGAGCCTTCAAGGGTGAGCACATCATAAACATCTTCAGTGATTTTATCGCAAAATGTTTGTAAGGTTGTCAGTTCGATGGCCGATAACATTAAAGATTGTTCGATGGCATAGTTCACTGTTTTGCCTACGATTTCATGCGCATCGCGAAAAGGCACGTCTTTGCGTACTAAATAATCGGCCAAATCAGTGGCAGTTGCATAACCTTGTTCGGCTGCATTGCGCATATTGTCTCTAAATAAGCTGATTTGCGGCATCATCGCGGCATAGACTTTCAGGCTGATCAAGCTAGTATCGATGGAATCGAACAGCATTTCTTTATCTTCCTGATTATCACGGTTATACGCCAAAGGTTGGCCTTTCATGAGCATCAATAAGCCCATTAAATTGGCATTCACACGACTGGTTTTACCACGTACTAATTCGGCCACATCGGGGTTTTTCTTTTGTGGCATGATGCTAGAGCCGGTGCAAAAGGCATCGCCGAGATCAACAAATTTAAAGGCATCTGAAGACCATAAAATCATTTCTTCGGCCATGCGCGATAAATGCACCATCATCAGTGCACAGGCGGCATTAAATTCAATCATGAAATCTCGATCAGCCACAGAATCTAAGGAATTCTGGGACGGCGCATCAAAGCCAAGCAAAGAGGCGGTGAGCGCGCGATCCACAGGAAAGCTGGTGCCCGCCAAGGCGGCGCTACCCAAAGGGCAGATATTCAT